>CAYTQL010000194.1:0-6024 GCA_964439555.1 uncultured Planctomycetaceae bacterium
CGGCGACGGTGACGATCCCGGCGGGGCAGTTCTCGGCGGGGTTCGACGCCATCGTCTTCAACGACGGGCGATTCGACGGGACCCGCTCGGTCACCGTCACCGCCTCGGCCTCCGGCGTGACGGGCGCCGCGGCGGTCGTGGCGGTTCACGACGATGAATCGGCGGTGCTCAGCGTTACGCTGCCCGACGAGGCCGCCGAGGGCGACGGTTTGCTCGCCGGGCAAGGGCAGGTAACTCTCAGCAGCATGGCCGACGACGACGTGGCGGTGTCCCTGACCGGCGTCGGGCGGCTTGCGACGCCGCTGAGCATGACGGTTCCCGCGGGGCGGTTCTCCGCCGCGTTCGACGTGACGGTGCTGGACAACGACCGCATCGACCCCGCTGGCGGCGACGCGGTCATCGCCTCGGTCACCGGGTGGACCGACGGCGAGGGGACGATGACCGTCGCGGACAACGACGCGTTCCTCACGCTGGAACTGCCCGGGGCGGTGTGGGAATCCGCGACCGGGAGCGGAACCGTCCGCCTCGGCGGACTCAGCGACGCGGACGTCACCGTTGCGCTCGTTTCGGAGGACCCCGACGAGCTGACCGTCCCCCAGGCGGTGATCGTCCCGGCCGGGCAGTGGTCCGCCGCGTTCGACCTCTCCCCCGTCGACGACGCGCTCCAGGACGGCGCCCGGACCGCGACACTCAGCGCCGCGGCCGCGGGGCTCTCCGGCGACGCCGGGTCGCTGAGCGTCGCCGACGACGAACTGCACCACATCCGCTTCGAGCCGATCGACGCCGACCAGGTCGCCAACCGCCCCTTCCAGCTCACCGCCTACGCCTGCAATATCGACGGGGCGACGATCGAGGTCTACGACGGCGCCGCAGCACTGACCGCCAACGGCGCGTCCGGCCCGCTGCCCGTGGAGATCGTCACCGGAGCGTCCCGCGACGGGGCTTCTGCGCCGCAGCCGGTCCGGTCGTCCAAGTCGCCCGGTGACTTCAAGCACACCCTCGGCGAGTATCACAGCTACGCGGAATTGACCGACGAGCTGACCGCCTACGCCGCCGAGCACCCCGATATCGTGCGGATGATCTCCGTCGGTCAGAGCGTCCAGGGACGGGAGCTCTGGGCCCTGCGCATCACCGACAACCCGGATGTCGAGGAGGACGAGTCGGAGCTGAAGTACGTCGGCGCGATGCACGGGAACGAGCACCTCGCCGCCGAGATGTGCCTCTACTTCATCGACCACGTCCTGAACGGGTACGGCAGCGATCCGCGGATCGATGCGCTGGTCGACGCCCACGAGCTCTGGGTTCTGCCGCTGATGAACCCGGACGGACGCGAGGCGGGCACGCGCGTCAACGCCAACGGCATGGACCTCAACCGCAATTTCCCCGAGGGCGCCTACGGGGCGCTCGGCAACCGCCTCGACGGGCCCGCGCCCGAGACGAGCGGCCTTCAGCCGGAAACCGCCGCGGTGATCGACTGGTCCCTGGACAACAGCTTCACCCTCTCGGCGAACTTCCACACCGGTTCGCTGGTGGTCAACTACCCGTACGACAACGACCTGCTCGGCTCGGTCGATTCGCCCACCCCGGACGACGCCCTCTTCGAGTCCATCTCCGCGGCCTACGCCTCGGCGAACCCGCCGATGGCGGCGAGTTCGACCTTCCCCGGCGGGATCACCAACGGGGCGGACTGGTACAGCATCACCGGCGGCATGCAGGATTGGCATTACCGCTACCTCGGCTGCAATGAGGTGACCGTCGAGCTGTCGAACACCTTCGCCCCGGCCGAGTCGCTGCTGGACGATTACTGGGACGACAACCGCGAGTCGATGCTGGCGTATCTGGAGACCGTGGATACGGGCGTCCGCGGCGTGCTCACCGACGCGGTCACGGGCGAGCCGGTCTACGGGCGGGCGACCGTCGCGGGCAACGCCCACGAGGTCTACTCGGACCCGGACGTGGGCGACTATCACCGCATGCTCCTGCCCGGGGTCTACGACGTGACGCTCTCGGCGCCGGGGTACTTCCCCCGCACCTTCACCGGCGTGGAGGTGCTCTCCGGTGCGACCGTCCGCCTCGACGCCGCCCTCGCCCCGGCCGGGGGGGATGCGGTGTTCGCCGGCGGCGTCTTCTCCGGGCAGGGGAAGATCGCCGAGCAGGATTCGCAGGTGACGCTGGAGCTCTCCGCGGAGGGCGCAACGGGGCTGAGCAACGCCTTCGAGGTCTCCTACGGGCCGATGGACCGACTGGAATGGGGCCCGGTGGGCTCGCTCCAGCAGGTCGACGTGCCCTTCGACGTCGAACTGTCCGCCCGGGACGCCTGGGGCAACCTGACCGAGGACTTCAGCGGGCCGGCCTCGCTGGATACGGGCATCTCCGGCGACGTGACCCTCGGCGAGGGGACCTTCGCCTGGGAGATGCCGCTGAACACCTACTGGCACGACGCCCGGACGCAGACGATCTATACCGCCGAGGAGATCGGCGGGGCGGGGACGATCTCGTCGCTGGCGCTGGAGGTGCTCTCGCTGCCCGGACAGGACCTCGAGAACTGGACGATCCGCCTCCAGCACACCGACCGGGACGACTACTCCGGCGGGGGGGCGTGGGTCTCCGATGGGTGGACCACCGTCTACGCCGGCGACGTGACGGTCTCCGAAATTGGCTGGCTCGCCTTCGAACTGGACAAGCACTTCGAGTACGACGGAGCGAAGAACCTGTTGGTGGACCTCAGCCACAACAGCACCTTCTACACCTCCGAGGCCACCTGCGCCGCCACGGACGCGGGCGTCCCGCGGAGCGCCTTCGCCTACAGCGATTCCAACGACGGCGACCCGCTGGGCTGGTCCGGGACGGACGCGGGCCTCAACCCGTCCAACTACGTCCCCAACCTTCGCCTGGGAATGACCGCCGCCGGCGGCGTGACGCCCGAGACGACCGGGGCGTTCTCCGGCGGGCTGTGGTCCGGGCAGGTGACCGTCACGGGCGGGGCGTCCGATGCGATTCGCCTCTTCGCGGAGGTCGGCGGCGAGCGGTTCGCCTCCGACGCCTTCACGGTCCTGACCCCGAGCGCCGCGCCGAGCGGGGTGGACCTGCTCCCGATGAGCGATACCGGCGTCGACGACGCCGACGACCTGACCCGCTACAACAACGCCGACGCCGACTCGGTGCTGGCGTTCCGCGTCAGCGGATGCGCCGAAGGGGCCCTCGTCCGACTCTACGCCGGGGGGACCCTCCTGGCGTCCGGGACGACCGAGACGGACACGCTCAGCCTCGTCACCGGCGGAACCAAGCTCCTGGCCGACGGAACGCACGAGATCACCGCCACCCAGCAGTTGCCCGGACGGACCGAGTCGGACCCGGCGCCGGTGCTGGTCGTACAGGTGGACACCGCCGCCCCGGCGGTGAGCGACTACGGGGTGTCCAGCTCTAAGGACGACTGGACGCTCGGGACGCTCTACTCCGACGCCTTCGCCCGCGACCGCGGCACCCTCGCCTGGAAGGGGCTGGACCAGTTCGTGGTTCGCTTCGACGAGGCCGTCGTGGCCGGGGCCTTGGAACTGACGTTCAACGCCTCGACCGGCGAGCGACTGGGCGTCTGCGGCATCGAGGGCGCGGGCACCAGCGCGCTGTGCTGGACGCTGGTCGGTCCCGGGGCGGACGGCGCGCTCGAAAGCGACGCCTACGTCGCGGTGCTCAGCGCCGCGGTGACGGACCTGGCCGGGAACGCCATCGGCGCAGGCAGCGTGAAGGTCGGCGACCTGACGGTGCTCATCGGCGACATGGACGGGTCCGGCCGCGTCGACACCGGCGAACTGCGGATGCTCCGCGACGCCTTCGGCGCCCGTCCGGGGTTCGGACCCTACGATCCGCTGGTGGACCTCGACGGGTCCGGACGCATCGACACCGGGGAGCTTCGCATCCTCCGCGACACCTTCGGGACCCGGATCGACGGGTACAAGACCGTCCCGGCGCTGCAACCGACCGAAGAGCCGACGGCGAAGGCCCGCGTGCCCGAAGCGTCGCCGACGCCGGACGCTGCACCGGCCTTGACCGCCGCCGCCCCGGTGGAATCCGCCGCGGCAATCGAGTCCGACGCCGTCGCGTCCAGCGAGGTCGCCCCGCACCCCGCTCCCGAGCCGCTCGGCGGTCTGGTTGCGGACGCCGGGGCGCTCGGCGGTCCGACCCCGGTCGTCATCCCGTCGCCCGCGGCGGTCGCCGAGCCCGCCAGCTTCGAGGCGCCCCGGCGGTCGGCACTGAGTCCGCTGAGCGTGCGGAGCTTCGTTCGCCCGGAGGTGGACATCTCCCCCGCGCCGGTCGAGCCGGCCCGCCCGATCGCCCGGACGCCCTTGCCGATTGCCGGCGCCGAGGACGATCGCTCGCAGGCCGGGGAACCGGTGGATCTGCTGACGATGCTCGATCCACTGGACGCGGCGCCGCTGGAGCGGCCGGGCCGCTGAGCGTCGGGTTCAGTGCCTCAGCCGGTCCAGCACCGCGGCGAGTCGCGCCGCGCGGCGCTGCAACTCCCGGCGGTTCGCCGCGGAGAGTTCCTCCCGCCCGGCCAGGTCGGACGCCCGCGCGCGGAGGCGCATCACCCAGGCGATCAGCCGTCGCCGCGTCTCGACGGGGAGGTCGGCGACGTCTGCGCCCTCGAGTTGCCGCAACGCCTTGTCCAGGCGGATCAGTTCCTCCCGGAGGTGCGCCAACTGCTTTCGCACCACGGCCGGGAGCAACTCGCGGGGGATCTCCTCGCGGTCGGCCCAGCCGGTGCCCGCGCAGAGTCCGCAGGGGTGCATTCCGAGCCCCCGGCAGGTTCCGCAGGGTTCGCCGCCGACGGTCCCCGCGCCGTCGCAGGCGTCGCAGGGCTCGGTCCCGTCGGTGCAGAGCAGGTCGTGAAGGTGCGAGAACGCGCTGAGCACGACCGGGAGCACTTCGCGTCCGGCGACGGCGTCGGCCGCGGCGAACAGCTCGCGCAGCGTGCGCCCGTCGGCGCGGCGGCGGAGGGCCTTGTAGGCGGCGCAGATCGGCTCGGGGCGTCGCTGGGCGACCGCGTCGGCGAGGCGGTCGAGTTCGCCGTTCAGTGCGGCCTCCCGCGGCTGATCGCCTTCAGGGTCTCCAGCGCGGGCGGGCGGGTCGGTCACTTCAGTCATCACGGCACTCCCCAGTGCGAGCCGGGCTTGCGGCTCGCGTAACGTATTGGGGCGTCTCTACTTGAATAGTACGTCACACCAGAGGTCCCGGCGAGCGGATTCTCCGGGCGCCATCGGGGCAGACCCTCAGCGGCGGCGAAGGTGAGTCCGACGGCGCGGGAACCGGCGAACCTCCCGCCCGGGGCGGCGTTGAACTTTGCAGGAACCCGCCCGCGCCGCGAGGCGACTAAGGCGGGCGAGGTCTTCTGGGATCGCCCCCGGCGCTTCCCGTAGAATGGACCTTCCACGACGCGGGCCCGACGGGTCCGCGACGCAGAACCGACCGCTACCGCCTCCTGGGAGTTGCAGTCATGACGCATACCCGGACATCCACGCGCCGCCTGCATTTCGGTGCTCTGCCGCTCACGGCGGGGCTGATTCTGCTGTTGGCGCCCGCGGTCGGCGCGGCCCCGACGATTGTCCCGCTGGTCAACGCCGACGAGGACCTTTCGGGCGCCCTGAAGCAGGCGTCGGAGTACATCGAGCAGAAGGACTACGGTAACGCGATCCTGCTGCTCCAGAAGCTCATCCAGCGCCAGGACGCCGGGTTCATCGCCAGCGAGGAGAACCGGCGGCTCTTCGAAGCCCTGGGACGCCGGGCGACCCGCGTGATCGGGAAGATGCCCCAGCAGGGGCTCAAGCTCTACCGGCTGCGCTACGGCGCCGTGGCCCGGCAGAGCTACGAGCAGGCGGTGGAAACCCAGGACCCCGAGTTGCTCCGCCGCGTGGTCAACCATTATTTCCACACCGAGGCGGGCCCCAAGGCGCTGGACGCCCTGGCGCGACTTCAGTTCGACCGGGCGCGGTTCTCCCAGGCCGCCAACTCGTGGCGGCGGCTGCT
>CAYTQL010000195.1:0-5995 GCA_964439555.1 uncultured Planctomycetaceae bacterium
TCTATTTTTATCCCAATATCGTTATTTATAAATTGATTATTGTAAAAATAATTATGCCGGCGGTGGCTCCTCCTCTCCGCATCCGATGAGCATCAGCGCCGCGGCGAGGGTCAGAACGGTGGAGATCAGTCTGGTCACGTGTCTTCTCGCAATTCGGGCGTTGTCCGGCAATGAACTCGCAGGCGAATCCGCAAGTGGGCGCGTCTGCCCGCAGGCGAAACGCCTGCGGCCACCGACAGTCTAGGGGAATGGGCGGCGTTTCTACAGGGCGATGTCCCGGTCCTGCCCGGCCCGGACCGCGTGAAGACGTCGCTGAGCGACTTGGCGCTGCCAAAGCCCGACTCCCGGGCGACGACCTCCATGCCGTAGTCGGTCTCCGCCAGCAGCGTCCGGGCGCGCTCGATGTGGGCCTGGCGGATTTCCTCGCCCGGGCTCCGCCCCATCGCCAATGAGCTGACCGCCATGGTCGAGCGCTACACGCGCCGGCCGGGCGAGCGAGCCCACATGGACGAGTGCCTCCGCCCTGTGCTGGAGTTCCGCGACGCCCACGACTGCGAGGTGGACTGCGGGGAGTTCGGCGCGATCGCCCAGGCCCCCGACGAAGACCGCCGCCGCTGGTACGCCGACTTGCTCGGACGCTTCGACGACGAGGCGATCGGCTGGAGCTGCTGGTCGTACAAGGGCATGGGTTTCGGCGTCGTGAGCCGCGAAGGCGAGGTCAACGACCCCCACCTGCTGGAGATTCTCCGGCCGTGACCAATCCGAACCGCCCGGGCGTCCTTCGACTCGCCTTGGGCTCGCTCAAGACGCCCTGAGCGACGTCGAAGGGCGCTACTTCCCCGCGTTGAGCACGGCGGCGGCGTGGCGGGCGAAGTGCCCGCGGAGGTCTTTGGTGTAGGCCGAGAGAATCCGCTTCGCGACGCCCTCGTGGTCCCCGAGACGCCACAGCGCCCGGGCGAGGATGATCTCCCGCAGCGCCGGCGAGCGGTCCCGGGGCGCCTCCGGTCCGTCGATGGTGTGCCCGGTCATGCCTTTCTTGCCCAGCAGCGTTGCCAGCGGCTCGGCCGCGGCGGCGTCGCCGATCCGCTCCAGGGCGATCGCCACCGCGCGGTGGTGCGAGAACGCCTTCCCGGCGTCGAGTTGCTCGATCTTCCGCAGGATCGCGGGCAGGGCGTCGTCGTCGCCGACGAACCCGGCCGCGATGATCAGCGAATCCAGCGGGGACACGCTGGGCCCGAACTGCCCCATCCCGCGGAAGTTCCAGCCTTCGTCCCAGCCCTTGTGGGCGTCGATGGCGTCGAGGAGCACCTCCAGCCCGCGCCCGTCGCCGAGGATCGCCAGCGCCTGGGCGCAGCGGGTTTTCGTCTCGCCGTCGGACTCCTTCATCGCCTCGATCAGCAGGGGCTTGGCCTGCCTGGGGTGCGTGAGCACCACGGCCGCGCGGTGGTAGCTCTCGCCGAGCTTCTCGACCGCCTCGGCCACGTCGTCCTCGTCGATCGGCATCCCGTCGGTGTGGTCCAGGACCTTCTCGGGAATCTGCCCGATCTCGACGAGGTGTTTCTGGATCGCCTCGACGTCCACCGAACGGGTGGGCAGGTTCTTCTTCGCGGCGTCAGCGGCGGCCAGCCCGGCGGCGTAGCCCTGGTTCTGGAGGTCGGCCTGCATGCGGACCAGCGGGATCGCGTCGCGGTGGGCCGAGGCGCCCAGCCCGGTGACCAGGATGCCGTCGAGCCCGCGGGGCAGGAGCATGCGGTAGGGCATCCAGGCGTCGAGGGAGCGTTTATCCGGCGGCGAGAGGAACAGCAGCGGCTCGACGGTGTACCCGTGCGTGTCGAAGTTGGTCCGCCCGAGGGCGATGGTGTCGCTCCAGGTCCGCCCGGCGAGGATTTCCGGGAGGCTGAGCACCACGTCCCCGACGATCCGCCGGCGGTCGCGGCTGTCGATCAGGGCGGCGTGGTCGAAGGTCCCGGCGTACCGCCGGCGGACGTGGACGAACAGCCGCCAGACGTCCAGCATGTCGGTCTCGTCGGCGAAGTGGAAGTCGGTGTTCGTGTAGTCCGCACCGGGCTCGTGCGGCGGCAGGCCCGCGCCCTGGACGGCGAGGAATGCCGCGCCGGTGTAGATGCACTCCGCCCCCGCCGCGGCGGCGATGTCCGCGGCGCCGGTGGAATCGACCACGACCTTCGCCCGCACGACGCCGTAGCCCCGGCTCGTGGCGACGGCGACGCCGCGGACGCGCCCCTCGTCCACCAGGGCGCCCGCCCCCAGGCAACCGAGCCAGATATCCCCCCCGGCCTTGCGGATCTCGCTGCGCCACCACTCGGCCTTGCGGTCGACATCCCAGCCCTTGCCCCGGGCGGTCGCGCGGTCCACCTCGGCGGTAAACCCGCCCCTGTATCCGTGCCAGTACCGCCCGATGAGCCCGACGGTGCCCGTCCCGCCGAGCCGGTGCTGGTACTCGATCGCCAGCACCTTCGCCCCCCGCCGGGCCGCGGCGATCGCCGCCGGGGCGCCGCTGGCGCCGGCGCCGATGACCACCACGTCGTACTCGCCCAGCACCGCCGCCGGGTGAGCGGGCAACGCCTGCATTTCGTCCTCCGTCGCCGGGCGAAGTCCGCCGAGCAGTTCGCGGAGCTGCCCTTCGCCCTCGGCCTTGCGCGGGGAGAACTCGCGGACCAGGACGTTCGGCCAGGCGGGCTGGAACTCGGAGGGCTCTCGCAGGTTCGCCGCCTCGGCGCCGACGGCCCGGCCGAGACGCCGCCCGAGGGCGATCCGCTCGGCGACGTCGTCGAGGGCCTCGGCGCCCGCGTCCGAAATGTCTGCGCAGGGCCCGACGACGTGCAGATTCACGCTGAACATCCCGAAGCGGAAGGCGTCGAGATCGGCCTTGTCCGCCCCCGGCCAATCGCCCTCGATCCCCTTGACGCCGATAATCCGCTTCCGCGGCGTGAAGCGCAGCCGCCCGGAGGCTTCCTCGGCGTCGGGATGCCACGTGCGGTCGCGGGCGAGCTGCTCCGCCTCGGCCATCGCGGCGGGGCTGCTCTCGTCCAGGGGCAGCTCGAGGGTGTACTCGAAGACCTTCAGCGGGCGGTTCTTCTCGTCCGGGATCGTGAAGGGCAGTTCGCGGACCTTGTTGCCGTGCTTGCGGACCGCCTCGCCGCCGACGACCACCCGCCGCACCCTCCGCGCGGCGCGCGGGCTCGGGCGCATCCTGCCCGCGAGTCGCGCCCCGGCCGCGGCGGTCGTCGCGTCGATGACCGCCTTCGCCTTGACGAGCTGCCGCCCCGCGCGGTTGGCGAGGATCACGCCGGTGACCTCCCGCCCCCGCCCGTCGGTCAGCACGGCGGAGGGGTAGCAGCCGAAGAGGAACCGCACGTCGGCGGCGATCAGGGCGTCGTCGAGGGCCTTCTTGATCTGCATCGGGGTCGCGAGGCGGTACGCGTCGCACCCCGGCGCATGGTCGCGGGCGAACATCGCCTTCATCAGCGGGTCGTCCAGCGGCGCGTCGGTGGGAACCCACAGCCGCAGCGTATCGCAGAGGTCCTCGCCGAGGTAGTGCCGCGGCGCGGCCAGGAGGACGCTCGCGCCCTTTTCGGCGGCTTCGACGGCCGCGACCACGCCGGCAGTCGTCCCGCCGAGCACCAGGACGTCCACCTCGGCGGCGACGGGCAGCTTCCGCGCGGAAACGGTGACGGGGCCGGCGGCGCCGGCGCTCAGTACGCTCATCAGCAGAACTCCGTTGGCAGCGTGCTTGATCATTGAACTTCTCCCACAGGCCTCACAGGATACGATACCGGACCCGGCGAGTGCCACGGTCCGGGGAGGCAGCAGCGATATAGCGAAGAGACGGACAGCGACGTAGCGACTCGTGACGTAGCGATGTAGCGAACAGCGACGTAGCGGGCAGCGACCAGAGAGACGGCCGGCGTCCGACGGCGCGGAAGCCCCGGGCGGCAGTCGCACCGGAGAAAACACGCGAAGCAGCGCAACGCCGGGCAACCCCGGTCGCCATCTCGCCATGTCGCCGGTCGCGGCTCGCTATGTCGTCGATCGCTGCCTCGCCGGTCGCGGCTCGCTACAAACCAACGAACCGCACCTATGCCCAAGTACATCGGCCTCTGGTCCGGCGCCGGCATCGACGGTGTGGATGCTGCGCTGGTGAAGATCGGCGGGGGGAGCTTCGGCGACCGGCTCCGCGGCGCCGCCGGCCGAATCGGCGAGCCGATGCGTCCGCGCCTCGTCCATAGCCTCCACCACCCCTACCCGGAGTCGCTGCGCCGTCGCCTCCGCGAAGCCGCCTGCGGCGCCTGCCAGAGCGCGGCGGAGTTGGCCGCCCTGGACCGCGACGTCGGCGAACACTTCGCCGACGCGGGCGCCGAGGTGCTGATGGGCGCCCGGAACCGGGCGTCCGGGACCGCGGGCGTAGGAATGAGCGGGCAGGAGCTGGGCGTCCACCGACCGGCCGGACCGAACCGGGCGGCGGTGCGCCCGGCCGTGCTGGAAACGGGCAGCCCGGCGGTCGTCGCGACCCGGTTGAACCTGCCCGTCGCGGCGCGGTTCGCCGCCTCGGACGTCGCAGCCGGGGGCGTCGGCGGACCCATCAGCGCCTGGGCGGACTGGCTGACGTACCGCGACGCGCGGAGTCCAACGACGAACCCCGCCGAAGCGCCGCCCGAAGCGCTCAGCCGGGTCGTGGTGCACCTCGGGGGCGTCGCGAGCCTGGTCTTTCTCCCGGCGGGGGCGGCGGCGTCGGACGTGCTCGCCTGCGACACCGGGCCCGGGACGCTGCTGATCGACGCGCTCGTCCGCGAGTTGTTCGGCCGGGCGACGGACACCGACGGGGCGCTGGCCGGCGGCGGGCGTCTCCAGCCCGCCCTGCTGCACGAACTGCTCGCCGGCGAGTACCTCCGCCGCAGCGGGCCCAAGCACACCGTCACGGACGAATGGTCCGACGCCCAACTGCAGCGCGTCCGCCTGATGGCCGGGAAACATCGCACCGGCGGGCGGGACCTGCTGGCGACGGTCACCGAGCTGACCGCCCGCAGCGTCGCCGGGGCGATCGCGGAACTGACCGAACGACCCCACCAGGTGATCCTCACCGGCGGCGGGGCGCTGAACATCCACCTCGCCGGGCGAATCCGCACGCTGTGCAGCCCTTCGAGCACCGTCACCAGCGCAAAGTTCGGTATCGAACCCCGCGCCGCGCGGGCGGTGGGCATGGCGATTCTCGCGGCCGGGCGAGTGCAGCAATTCCCCACCCACTGCCACAACGCCACCGGCGCAGAGAAGGCGGTCGTGCTCGGCTCGCTCACCCGGCCTTAGGGTTCGGAGCGCGCGGCGCTAGGGTTGCCGCCGGCCGGTCCACTCGCCGCGGAGGACCTTGGCGAGCAGCTCGCGGTCCCAGTGGCCCGCGAGGATCAGGGGGGCGATGTAGGTTCCCACGAACTGCGCCGCGCCGCTGGTGAGGTGTCCGCCGAGGTAGCCGGCCTTGGTGAACCGGGGTTGCCAGGCGACCTGGTAGAGCCCGGCGTATTCGCCGCTGCTCTGTGGCGTGCGGTTGAAGCCGGTGTTCCCGGCCGAGGCCTTGTGCTCGCCGTCCATCGTGCCAGCCAGGCTTGTCCCGACGCCGAGCAGCAGCCAGTCCTTCGGGGAATAGAAGTTCACGATTCCCCGCTCGGACTTGCTCAGCGCCAGTTTCAGCGGGTAGTCGGGCGACAGCGCCGCGGCGAGGAGGACGACGCCCTCGATGGGCTCCTGGGCGGTCAGGGCCTCGGCGATGAACACGGCCATGCCGCCCCCGCCGCTCTGACCGACGAGGAACACCGGGCGATCCGGATAGTTCAGCCGGTAGCGGGCGATGCGGTCGGCGATCTCGCGGGACTTGCGGCGGTTTCGTTCGTGGGCCCGGAGGTTGACCAGCGGGCCCCAGATGTTCGTCCAGTCGTTGATCTCGATGGCGGCGTTCACCCCGCCCTCGGCCAGGCCTCGGGCGATC
>CAYTQL010000196.1:0-5987 GCA_964439555.1 uncultured Planctomycetaceae bacterium
ACGTTGCGCATCGAGAGCGGGGCGGGCGTCACCGGCGGGGCGGACGGGCTGGAAATCTCCGGGGGGACCGTGGAGCTGGTTTCCGGAATGCTGGCGGGGAATCTGGCCCTCAATGACACAAGTGTGCTGCCCTCGTCCGCCGCGAAGCAGTCCGCCGGGCTGGAGGTGCTCCCGGACGCCGAGATCAGCGTCCATGACTCGCTCGTCCTGACGCCGGTCCACGTCCGCGCGGCCGGCGAATTGGCGGTCAGTGGAAGCTCGAGTTTCTACGACGAGCAGGAAATGGAGGGGGCGGCGATCACCATGCAGACCGGCAGCCGGATGTCCGTGCGCTCCGGGGCTCCGAGAGTCGAGCAGATCAACGCGTTCCCCGACCACAGCGTCTCCGACGTGAAGATCGACGTCGCCGCCGGGGCGACGCTGAACGTCGAGTCGCTGATCCTCGCGCCCGAATCCGAGATCGACGTCAAGGGCACGCTGAGCTGCCCGGCGAGCGACACCTACCCGGTCAAGCAGTTCAGCCAGTGGGAGGGTGAGGACGACTCGGCCATGATCCGCCTCGAGGGCGGGCGCGTGGAGGCCGATGCGCTGTTCTGCTCGCTCCCGATCGTGGGGCACGGCGAGATCAGCGCCCTTCCCTCGGGCGCCATGAACTTCAAGCAGGACCTGACGCCCGGGCTGACCCTCGAAACCGACGAAAGCGCCGGGCTCATCGCCGCCGAGGGCGGCGTGCTCGAAGTGCTCCCGAATTCGTTCATTGCCGTTCAGACCTGGGAGGGCGGCGTATTCGCCGGCCCGCAGGCCGAGTTGTTCCTCCACGACTGCACCGTCTACGGCGATTCGTCGGCGGGCGCGACGGCGCTCGGTACGATGCGCCTCGAGAACGCTGCACTGACGGGTCGGTGGACCGTCGACGTGGGCTACCCGGATGACCAGAAGCCCCCGGACCCGGGCATCGGCGACGGACGCCTGATCGCTGATTCTTACAACAGCATCTCCGGATCGGTCTACGTGCACGAGGGCGGGCTGATGGAGGTCAACAGCGGCCGGACGACAACAAACCGCCTCCACGTCGGCAGCCTGCGCGAACCGGGGTCGGGCATCCTGCACGTCGCGCCGGGCGCACAGCTTCGTCTGGAGGCGGACCCGTTCGGCGAGACGAGCATCGAGCAGTGGGGCCTGCGCGTTGGTGCAGGCTGCGAGGCGAATATCCTCGGCGAGCTGTCCGGGGCGGGAACGATCGACCCACAGCATCCCTACGATCCGCCGGTGATCAATGAGGGCGAGCTGGACAACGAAGGCACGATCCGCATCCATACCGGCGGGCTGGCCGATCTCGTTTGCGACCCCACGGGCGAGTCAAAAAATGAAGGGGAGATCAGCATTGCCCCGGGCGGCATGATGTTCTTGCGCGCAGGCGGCGACCCGGGCTCCAAACCCGCCGAGCTTCGGTTCGACAACAGCGGCCTGATCTCCGTCGGCGGTCTCCTGGAGCTCCAGGACGTGAATATAGTGTACGGCAACCAGTTCGAGAAGCAGCAGGAGCCCGTGCTCGCCCTGACCGGCGGGACGGTCCGCGGTGCGGCCGATGTGGATACCGACGTGGTCGGCTACGGGACGGTGCGGGGCGCCTTCACCCTCGCCCGCCAGCTCGCGAACCCCGCGACCGGGCAGACGCTGCATATCGACGAGTCGGAGCTCGCCTTCACCGAGCGGGACTACTGGAATCAGTACGTGCTCGATCCCAACCCGCTGTTGGTCGAGTCCGGCGCCCGGTGCGAGGTCACCGATTCGCGCGTCGAGATTTCGGCCGTGGACCCGGAGATGCATGCCTTCATGGTCCGCAATAGCGACGACGGCGCGACGGAGGCGTCGGTGCTGCACCTGGAGGATTCCAGCGTCTACATGAACGGCGTCGTCGGCGAGAGGGGACGCCTCCGGTGCACCGGCACGGTCCGCCTGGAGGACGTGGATATTCAGAGTCAGGGCGAGATGTACGTGCTCGGCGAGACGATGCTGAACGAGCTGCACGCGGCCGCTGGACTGACCAAGACGCTCGAAGGGCTCGTTTATGTCGCGCCGGGTGCTTCGCTGGGCCTCCACGAGGCGACGGTCGACGGGCTCCTGACCGTCGAGGGCGAACTCGACCTCCGCGGGATCGATCCCTTCGAGCCCCCGCTGCTCCAGGGCACGGGGCAGGTCTTCCTGGCCGGTGGAGAGCTCAGCGGCGATACCGAGGCGACCGCGGACGTCGCCATCGCGGGGACCGGGCAGATCTCGGCGGCCCTGTCGAACTTCGGCGTCATCAGCGTCGTGACCGACGGCGGCTGGCTGTATCTGGACGGTAAGGACAAGGTCAACCGCAGCGGCGGCGAGGTCCACGCCGACAATGACGCCGACGGCGGGGGGAGCCTGGCGGTCCGGGACATCCGCCTGGACAACTCCGGACTTGTGAGGATCGCGGCGTTCGCCCATCTGCTGATCGACGGCGGACTGATCGACTCCGACCCGGAAGACGAGCCGGTCGGCGTGCTGGAAGTCTACGGGACGATGGAGCTTCGTCACGGCGGCGGATACGAAGGCCCGACGAACATCTACTCCAAGGCGACCGTCGGGGCGGGCAGCTACGCGCCCGGGGACGGCAACCAGTACGTCATCGGGCAGACGACGATCGCCGCCGGTGCGGAGATGGACATCAAGCGCCCCGTCGGCGGCAATCAGCCGGTGGTGCTGGCCCCGGAGACGTTGACCAACTCCGGCACGCTGAGGACCGACCCCGGAACCGAACTGGTGCTCGAGGACGGGCTGAGCCAGCGGTTCGGCGCCGGCTCAAAGCCCATGCCGACCTTCACCAGCGACGGCGATCTGACGGTGACCGGCGGTTCGATGAACATCTGGGCCGGTTCGGCGAGCATCTCCGGCGTGCAGACCTACGCCCCCGGCACGCAGATGCGCATCGGGCGCGATGCGTCGGTCACGCTGAACACCGATGCATCCGGAGGAACGGGAGGGGCCCGGACGCTGGAGGTCCGCCTGCTGAAGCTCAGCTCGCTGCACACGACGACCGACCAGGGCTTCGCCGCTTTGAACGGGTGGGGGCGGGTGCACGATACCGGCAACACGATCACCGTGGACGTCCTCAGCCCGGGCGGAAGCATCGGCGCGTTGGAGGTGCAGTCCTCGGCGCCTGCGAATACAACGGTGGCGATCGCGCAGAGCTTCGAGGTCGAACTCCGGGGCAACGACGCCGACGGCAGCAAGACCGCGGATCTGCTCGCGGTCGAAGGCGCGATCGACCTCTCGGCGTCGCCCTCGCTCGATATGATGTGGGATTACATCGCCGACGATGCGGAATGCGTGTTCGGCGGGGAGTACACCGTGGGGTCCTTCGCGCCCGGGACGTGGGACGGCAGCGAGTTCGCGCCGGGCCCGACGTTCATCGGCCTCGGGCTGGACGCCTCCGCCTACGTGGCCGGCGTCGCCTACGACGATGCGGTCGGGGAGATCGCTGTCATTCTCCATGACCTCCTCGGTGGCGATGCGGACCTCAACGGCAACGTGAACGCCGACGACCTGGGCCGTCTGGCCGGGAGCTGGGGCGGTTCCGGCGACTGGTCGGTCGGCGATTTCACCTTCGACGGCGAAGTGAACGCCGATGACCTCGGCATCCTCGCCGGGCGTTGGGGCGGCGGACTCTCGAAGGCCCCGTCCGGGGCGGGCGCGGCGTTCTCGCCCATCCCCGAGCCCGGGACACTGGCGCTGCTCGGGTTCGGCGCCGCGGCGGTGCTGCGTCGTCGCCGCCGGGCATGACGACTGCATGAGGACTGCATGAGGACGGCCCCCGGGGTCTTGCTCCGGGGGTCGGCAGACCCGCATCCGGGATGGTCGTATTACTTCGCCCGTCGCCGGCGCCCGTGCCGCTGGATCTGGGCGAGGCGGAACTTGATCCGCGCCGTTTCCAGCGCACGGTCGCGGGCGGCGGCCTGTTCATCGGTCTCCACGGGCATCGCCTGGGCTTCCTGGATGCCTTCCCACGCCTCCTCGGGGTCGAGCTGCTCGAGGGCGATGCACTCCTCGGCGAGGATCACGGAGTTCTCCGACCCCACCCGGGCAAACCCGCGATTGACGTAGTAGGACTCCTGCACGCCGTCGTCCCGGCGAACCTGCAACTCGCCGCATCCGAGCACCGCCACCATCGGCGAGTGCCCGGGGAGCACGCCGACCTGCCCGTCCCGGGCGGGGAAGACCACGCTGTGGGCTGTGGTCCGGGAGACCGGTCCCTCGGGCGTGAGCACTTCGCAGCGGAAGCTCTTGGCGGAGACCATGGTGCGATTCTACTCGAACCGTTCGCGCCGGACGACCTCGTCCAGCGGCTTGCGGTCCTTTGCCCCGGGCTCATCCGCGGGATAGCCCAGCGCCAGCAGTTCGATGACCTCGCAGGCCTCCGGCACGCCGAGCTGCCGGCGGATGCCGTCCTGGTCGAAGTGGCCGATCCAGCAGGAGCCCAGCCCCAGCGCCGTCGCCGCGAGCGTCATGTGGTCGATGGCGATGGCGCAGTCCACCGGACCGGCGGGAACGCCGCAGTACATGACCTTCTCGGGGGCGGTGCTGACGACCGCCACGATCGCCGCGGCCGAGGCGAGCCAGGGCTGCTCGGCAATCTCCGCGACCGCCCGGCGGGCGTCGGCGTCCTGCACGACCACGAAGCGCCACTCCTGGCGGTTCCGCGCCGAGGGAGCGTCCCGCCCGGCGCGGAGGACCGTCTCCAGCGCCTCCGGCTCGAGGGGCCGCTCGGCGTAGCGCCGCACGCTCCGGCGTTTCTCAATCGCTTCGAATACGTCCACGTCGGCTCCGCTCAGTCCTGCTGTCCTTCGGGCTTCTCCTGCGGCATGGCCGGCTTCGTTACGTCCTCGACCTCGCCCTTCCCGCATCCGCAGACCGACCACATGAGGGTTCCCAACGCGACGGTGTTGGCCAGCGCAGCGATGATGCCCGAAAGCACGGCCGCCCAGTTCGGGTCGCCCAGGCGGGTCCCGGACCAGATGCCGAAGATCCCCGCGAGCAACACCTCCACCACCAGCGCGCCGCCGCCGATCATGAAGCACAGCTCGTTCTTCACCAGCTCGGGCTTCATCAGCAGAATCAGATAGAAAATCACCAGGACCAGCGCAACGCCGACCGAGAGTGACAAGCCGATGCTGATACCCATGTCCGTCTCCTTTAATAGGTTCTCGGATCAGTTCTTAGGTGAATCCTATTCGCCTGCGGGAGCAATTGCACTTATCTTCGGGCGGTCATCCGCTCGGCCTGCTCGGCCGCCTCGTCGACGGCGCCGACGTACATGAACGCCTGCTCGGGCAGGTGGTCCCACTTGCCGTCGCAGATTTCTCCGAAGCTGCGGACCGTTTCGTCCAGCGGAGTGAAGTTGCCCGGCTTTCCGGTGAAGACCTCGGCGACCATGAACGGTTGGGAGAGGAACCGCTCGATGCGCCGGGCCCGGGCGACGATGAGCTTGTCCTCCTCGCTGAGCTCGTCGACGCCGAGGATCGCAATGATGTCCTGGAGGTCGCGGTAGCGCTGGAGGATCTCCTGGACGCGCCGGGCGACGTCGTAGTGCGCCTGGCCGACGACCTGCGGATCGAGGATCCGCGAGCTGCTGGCCAATGGGTCCACGGCCGGGTAGATGCCCTTTTCCACGATGGATCGTTCGAGGACCACGAAGGCGTCGAGGTGGGTGATCGCGGTCGCCGGCGCCGGGTCGGTCATATCGTCGGCGGGGACGTAGACGGCCTGGACGGAGGTGATCGCGCCGTTTCGCGTGGAGGTGATCCGCTCCTGGAGCTCGCCCATTTCCGTTCCGAGCGTGGGCTGGTAGCCGACGGCGCTGGGCATCCGCCCGAGCAGGGCGGAGACCTCCGAGCCCGCCTGGGAGACGCGGCAGATGTTGTCGATGAACAGCAGCGTTTCGGAGTCGGCGCCGCTGGAGT
>CAYTQL010000197.1:0-5492 GCA_964439555.1 uncultured Planctomycetaceae bacterium
CGTCGGGCGTCATGGAGCGGAACTTGATGATCTCGAACTCCCGCCCGCCGACGCTGGCGCGCTTCTGGCGGTAGAAGACCGGGCCCGGGCTGGAGCGCTTGACCAGCAGGGCGATGATCGCCATGGGAATCGCCAGCACCGCCAGCGCCACCGCCGAGAGCAGCACGTCCAGCACCCGCTTGGCCGCGGCGTTCCAGCCGGTCTGGGCGCTGTGGGTCAGGTTGACCACCGGGAGCGTCCCGACCTGGCGCATCTCGTGGCGGAGAAACTGCGCCCAGAGCAGATCGGGGACCACGTTGACGTCCACCAGCCGCTCGGAGAGCTTGTTGAGCACGCCCTCGGCCTCGCGCCAGCGGTTGTGCGGGAGGGCGATGAACACCGCGTCGACGGGGTGGGCGTCGAGGATGCGGTCGATCTCGGCGACGGGGCCGAGGACGGGGATGTCCAGGAACCACCCGCCGGCGCGGCGGTCCTCCACGAGGTAGCAGATGTCGTAGCCCGTCCAGTTCTGCTGCCGCAGCGTGTGGATGAGCCGCTGCCCCGTCCGCCCGGTTCCCACGATGGCGACGCTCCGCATGTTCGTCCCCCGGCGGCGAAGACGCCGCAGCGTCAGGCGAACCGCCCCGCGGTACCCGATGAGCATCACCGGCCAGAGAACCAGGAACATCCCCAGCAGCTTCCGGGAGATCAGGGCGCTGCGGAGGAAGTAGCTGGCCACCAGCAGCACGCCCCAGACGCACACGCAGGCGCGGAGGATGTCGAACGCCTCGCGCCGGAGCGTCTGCATCCGCCGCGGCTGGTAAAGCCCCATCCGGGAGAAGAACAGCCCCACCAGCAGCAGGGAGATCAGGATGATGTCCGTGAACTCGCCGAGATCGGGAATCACCGGACCCTTGGTGCTGAAAAAGCCCGTCTCGAACCGCAGGAAGTAGCACACCGGCCAGGCGCAGGCGGTGACGACAAGGTCGAGGACGACCATCATCGCCACGATGAACTGGTTGTGCTCTTTGACCATGGATCAGTCGGGGCGGAAGCGAACCGGGAACTCGGTGTAGTCGGCCAGGTCGAACGGGGCGGTCGGGCGGGCCCAGTCCGGGGCGTCGGGCAGGTCGCTGAGCAGGCACCCGCGATCGGCGGCGGCGCGGATCCGCTCGTCCAGCCCGTCGACGATGCTCCGCTCGCCGCCGGTTCCGGGCTCGATGCGCCGCACGGCCGCTTCGGGGACGCGCACCAGCGCCCCGGCGCTTTCGTGGGCGCCATCGATGACGAGGGTCATCTTCCTCGCTTCGCGCAGCGGGCAACGGTCCCGGGAGGGATCGCCCGTGCGGATGCACTCGCAGAAGCCCTCGACCATTCGCCCGTGGGCGTCGAAGTCGTACGGGACCTCCTCCTCGCCGTCGGGCGTGCGGATGACGCCGCCGGTGCGCATGGTCCACTCGATCGAGCCGCGCTCGCCGCGGACCTCGAGGGTCGGCCCGAACCACTTCTCGGCGGCGTGGGAGCCCATCCAGTACAGCGTGGGCCCCTCGGCCGTGGCGATCTCGATGAAGGCGGTGTCGTGCGAGGCGTGGGGACCGGCGATGTACAACTCCGCGCGGACGGCCTTCGGCGCGGCGAAGACGTTCGGCGCCCCGCCGGCGAGCACGAGCATGTTGGTGAGCTGATGGGCCAGGGCGTTGTTCGCCGGGCCGTCGAGAACCCACCGGTCGCCGCGCTTGAGCGAGCCCGCCCAGTCGTTGCGCTCGTAGTAACTGCGCGTGCGAGGCCAGGACGCGCGGACCGAAATGCTCCGGACCGCGCCGATGCGCCCGGCGAGGATCGCGTCGCGCATCGCCCGGATGTCCGCGCCGTGGGCCGCCTGGAACCCGACGGTGCACACCCGGTCGTTCCGCTCGGCCGCAGCGAGCATGCGATCGACCTCCTGGACCGTCCCGGCGGGAGGTTTCTCGACGTGGACGTGGTACCCGGCTTCCAACGCTGCGACGGTCAACGCCTCGTGGGAGGCGATCCCCGTGGCGATGTACACCCCGTCGCACTGCCCGCGGAGGCGCTCGAACATCGCCGTCGCATCGCTCGAGAGGGCGACCGCCTCAGTCAGCAGTCGCGCCGCCCGCTCGGGCAATTCGGTCATCTGAACGTCCGCAGCCGCCACCAGCCGCGCCCCGGCCGGACGCCCGGCCGTGTGAATCCATCGATGCAGGGTCCAGCCGTATCCGCCGACCCCGACCAGTGCCAATCGAATCATCTCCACTCCTGCGAGGAACTGCCGAACTCTGCGGGCATCGTACCCGCGGGGGGCAGGGAATGCCAACGCCGCAGGGCGAGCGTTGCCTCATGGGTGCGCGTCCGTAGTGTGGCATGGCCATCTTGACCATGCGTCCCACGGGCGTCTCGCCCGTGCCACGAATTTGTCGCGCACCCTGCCTTATTGGGACGCGCCGCGCCGGGGCAGGACGACCCAGCGGCCAAACAAATGCTTTTGCGAACGCGCTTGAACCGCGGGGCCCGACGGGGGATAATCAATTGTTCGCGACCGCTGATTCCCGAAAAGTGAAGAGGGACCTCTGAATGGCCACGACGCTCGAAGCCCTGCTTCGCCTGCAATCCGTAGAACGCCAGTTGGCGCAGGTCCGCAAACGCCTCCGAACGCGCCAACACGCAGTGAACGCCCAGCAGAAGAAGATCGATGCGCTCCAGGCCGACGTGGGCGCGATGACCGGGTAGCTCACCGAGCGCCGCAAGCAGGCCGACGCCCGCGAGCTGGACCTCAAGACGGGGGAAGAGCACGTCGCCCGCCTCCGCACCCAGCTCAACAGCGCAAAGACGAACAAGGAATACGCGGCGATTCTCACCCAGATCAACACCCTCAAGGCGGATAACGCCAAGATCGAGGACGAGATCCTCAAGAGCATGCAGGAGTTCGACGCCCTGCGGGCCGAGCTGGAGCAGGTCCAGGGCAGAATCGAGGTCGAGGGCAAGCGCCTCGAGGAGGTCCGCGCGAAGAACCAGGAGGAGATCGACCGCCTCAACGAGATGACCAACCAGCTCCAGGCGAAGCGCGACGCCGTGGCCGAGGAGGTCCCCGACGAGGCGCTGGCGGTCTTCTCCCGCATCGCGGAGAACTACGAGGGCGAGGCGATGGCGGCGATCGAGGTCCACGGGAAGAAGCCCCCCTACACCTACGTCTGCGGGGGGTGCTTCATGACCCTCAACGCCGAGCACGCCAACATCCTCCGCACCCGCGACGAGGTCCGCACGTGCGACAACTGCGGGCGGATTCTGTACCTCGAGCCCGAGGGCGAGGGGGCCCGGGCGTGAGCGACATCGACGCGGTCCGGCTGCATATCGACGGCGGCGCGCGGGGCAACCCCGGCCCGGCGGCGGCGGGGATTGTCATCACCGACCCGGAGAGCGGGATCGCCCTGCGCGAGGCGGGCTACTTCCTCGGGAAAGCGACCAACAACGTCGCCGAGTACCAGGGACTCATCCACGGACTCCGCGACGCGAAGGCCCTCGGCGCCCGGCGGGTCGCGTGCTTCAGCGATTCGGAGCTGCTGGTCCGCCAGATGACCGGGCAGTACCGCGTCAAGAACGCCGGGCTCAAACCCCTGTTCCGCGAGGCGCTGCAACGGGCCGGCGAGTTCGAGGAGTTCAGCATCGACCACGTCCGCCGGGACGAAAACATCGAGGCCGATCGACTCGCCAACATGGCCTTGGACAGCGAAGCGAACGTGGAGTAAGCGGGGCGCATTGCGCATGTGCGAATAGCCGCATCCGGGCATAAGATGCGCGCCACAGCCGCGTCCTCGGGGCGCAAGTCGTTGTGCCGACGCGGGTTCTCTCGCTCGGTTGCGGTGAGTATCCTACACAAGCCGTTGCTCGGGAGAGGGTTGCAAGCGGGCGCAAAAAACCTCGAAAAAATCTAAAAAACCGGAACATAAACGCGGAGAATTCCGAATAATACAGTAGAGCGAGCGAGAGGGGCTCTCCCCCCAGCCCCTCCGGCCGACAGGGTTTTCTGTCCTCCTTTCCCCTGTCGGCCGTCTTTTTGCGCTCATCCCCTCCGTCCCGGACCGCGAGGGCCGGGTTTCTGGGGACCTGCGCCCAAGCGGGCATCGGTGGGATCCCCCAAATTACCGGGGTCAGGGAGAGTCCGCATGGTTTTCCCTCGTTCCCCCTCCAACAATATTCACACAGGCGGCGTCGGGGCCCGGGCGCTGGCGCCCTCCCTGCCGCCGCCGATCAACGGAACCGTAAACGAAAGGAATACCCATGCTCTACTGGGCTCTGGTCTTCTTCATCATCGCCGTCGTGGCGGCGGTTCTCGGATTCGGCGGAATCGCCGCCGGGGCCGCGACGATCGCGCAGGTGCTGTTCTTCCTCTTCCTGGCCGTCTTCCTGATCATGCTGATCGCCGGGCTTGCCCGGCGCCCCCGCGGACATACGCACACGTAAGACGACGCTCAGACAGGAGAATTCCCATGCGTTGCAAGCCGCTGGTTGTACTGGCGGCTCTCGGGCTCGCAGCCGTGCTGGTCATCCCGGCCGGGTGCGAGGACGAAGAGCCGATCGATCGTCGCGACGCGGACCTGGACGACGACGTCGAGGATGATCTCGACGAAGTCGCCGAGGAAACCGAGGAGGCGCTGGAGAAGGCCTCCGAGGAGACCGGCGAGGCGGTCGAGGAGGCCGAGGAAGCCGCCGATGAGGGGCTCGACGAGGTCGAAGAGGCCATCGAGGACGCGGACCGCGAAGTCGAATGACCGTTGGAACCCAGCGCCGGCGCGCGGGCGTGCGCGCCCGGCCTGAACAAAAAGGAAAGGATCCCCATGTCTACGAAGCTTCTGAAGCTGTTGCTCGCTCTGGCCCTTGCGGCGGGAATGCCCGCCCTGGCCGGGTGTAACGGCGACGACGAGACCGAAGTCGAATACGACGACGGCGAGGTGGAGTACGACGAGGACGCCGAGTACGAGGACGGCGACGATTGGGAGGATCGCAGGGAGCAGCGCGAAGAAGCGCGCGAGGAAGCCCGCGAAGAGTACGAGGAGGAGATGGAAGATCGCTACGACGACTGACCGGGCGATGAACAACCGAACGCGCAGAGGTCCCGAGCCGCGTCAGTGAGAGGAGCGATTTTTGCCCCGCCCCTCTTGCCCGGCGCGGCTCAGCGACTATCATCGGGACCCAGGAAACCCACGCACAGCCCCTCGCGAGCGGAAGGAGAAACCCCATGGCATCGGCAACCCGGCTACCGGCGAGCAGGAAGGCGGAACCCCGCCCCGTGACCTTCGGCGTCTGCGCAGCGAGCGATCCGCGGGTCGACGAGGCGTCGCGCGAACGCTGCGTGAACATCGTCGAGATGGTCGCCGAGGCGATCGCCGGAGCGGTCAGGATGCCCGACGGCACGCCGGTGAACGTGGTCTGGTCGCCGGTGCTGATCGACGGGGAACCGCAGGCGGACATCGTCGCCCGCCAGTTCCGCGACAAGGGCG
>CAYTQL010000197.1:5502-5974 GCA_964439555.1 uncultured Planctomycetaceae bacterium
GGACACCTGGGCCTTCCCCCAACTGACGCTGATCAGCCTGCTCTCGCACTTCCCCGAGGACATGCCGGTCAACATCACCTGCGGCAACAGCGGGCCCAAGCCCGGCGTCGTCTACGCCCACGCCGTCAACGGCGCACTGGCGCAGATGGGGCGCCTGGCGGCGCTGAACGTGGGCACCTGGCCGGACACGGGGCAGAAGCCCCAGATGACCGACCCGACCGCCGCGGCGCTGATCGACTGGTGCTACGCGGCGCTGACCTACGTCGGGCTCAAGGGCCGACGGGTGGTCCTCTTCGGGCACGATTCGATGGGCATGGAAACCGCCCTGGCGCATGTGCTGCCCACGCGACGGACCTTCGGGGTGGAAATCGCCCGGCTGGACATGAAGCTCCTGGCGGACATGCTCAACAAGGGCGCCTACGACGCCGACGAACTGAGCAGGCTCCGCAAGTGGATCGACCGCCACGTCGGC
>CAYTQL010000198.1:0-5962 GCA_964439555.1 uncultured Planctomycetaceae bacterium
GACCCGCTGGAACTGACCGGCTTTGCCCATCTCGGCGAGACGGGCGTGGACGAATACGCCGTCGCCGCCGCGACGTTCCCCGGCGAAATTCTCGCCCAGATCGCCGCGGGCGTCCGCGTGCAGCAGGAGAACCTGCTGATGGTCTTCGGCACGGAAGGCTGGATCAACGTCCCCTGGCCCTGGATTCCCGCGCGGGAGGGCGGAACGACGGTCATCGAGTTCCACCCCCGCGGCGGTGAAATGCAGA
This sequence comes from uncultured Planctomycetaceae bacterium, assembly GCA_964439555.1. GTDB lineage: Bacteria > Planctomycetota > Phycisphaerae > SM23-33 > SM23-33 > CAYTQL01. The sequence continues at coordinate 248 of CAYTQL010000198.1, forward strand.
CGATCGAGGTCACCAGCGAGACTCCGCTCTACGGGCTCGAAGCCGACGCGGTGGCCGAGGGAATCGAGCGGCGCGAGGCCAGGCCCCCCGCGATGACCCCCGCCGATACGATCGGGAACATGAAAGCCCTGGACGCCTGGCGCAGCGCGATCGGGCTGGTCTACGAGCAGGAGCAACCCGGCGCCGTCGGGACCGTCCACGGCGAGTCGCTGACCGTCCGGGACGACGCACCGATGCGCTACGGCGAGGTCCCCGGCGTCGAGAAGAAGGTCTCCCGCCTCGTCATGGGCGTGGACCACCCCCGGACGGCCCCGGTCGCGGCGGTGCTGTTCGACGATTTCTACGAATACGGCGGCAACTGCTTCGACACCGCGTGGGTCTACGGCGGCGGCAAGGCCGAGACGCTCCTCGGGGCGTGGATCGAGTCCCGCGGGCTCCGCGACGAGGTCGTCATCCTCGACAAGGGCGCCCACCCCCCGCACACCGACCCCGCGGGGCTGGACCGCCAGATCCGCGAGTCGCTCGAGCGCCTGAGGACCGACTACGTGGACATCTACATGCTCCATCGCGACAACCCGGAGGTCCCGGTCGGGGAGTTCATGGACGTGCTGGGCGCCCATCACGCGGCCGGGCGAATCCGGGCCTACGGCGGGTCGAACTGGTTGATCGAGCGGATCGAGGCGGCCAACGCCTACGCGACCGAGCACGGGCTGCCGCCGATGTCGGCGGTCAGCAACAACCTTTCCCTGGCCGAGATGGTGGACCCGGTCTGGGCGGGCTGCCTGCACTTCTCCGACGCCCGCTCGCGCGAGTGGCTGGAGAAAACCGGGGCGGTGCTGATGCCCTGGTCGTCCCAGGCGCGGGGCTTCTTCGTGGTGGGGGACCCGGAGCACCGGTCGGACGAGTCGCTGGTCCGCTGCTGGTACAGCGACGAGAACTTCGAACGATTGGAGCGGGCGCGGCAACTCGCCGGGAAGAAGGGCGTTACCGCGCTGAATATCGCCCTGGCGTACGTTCTCTGCCAGCCCTTCCCGACCTTCCCGCTGATCGGCCCGCGGACCCCGGAAGAGCTTCGCACCGCGCTGCCCGCGCTGGACGTGGAACTCACGCCGGAAGAGATGAAGTGGCTGAGCCTGGAAGACTGACGGCGGAGAGGCGGGACGCGCGATCCGGGAGACGAGGTCCGCCGGCGGGAGGTCGCTCTTCGTCTCGCGAGCTGCGCTTCCCGTCGCTTCTGCTTATCTCGCCGGGCCCGCCGTTTCGCCGGCCTCTCCGACATTCCGCGCCGGGAGGGTGATCGTGAAGGTGGTTCCCTCCCCGGGGGCCGAGTCGACCTCGATGTCGCCGCGGTGCTCGTGGAAGACCTTCCGCGCCACCGCCAGCCCGAGCCCGGTGCCCTTCTGCCCCTTGCTGGACCAGAAGGGGGTGAAGATCTCGTCGAGCTTCCCGGCCTCGATCCCGCTGCCGTTGTCGATGATTTCCGCGCGGACGAGCCGTTCCATGCTGTCGTAGCTGCTGCGGATGGTCACCACGCCCGTCTCGGGCTCGACGGCGTCCACGGCGTTCTGCATCAGGTTCAGGAACGCCTGGTGCAGCCCGGCGGAGTCCGCGGCGATCGGCGGCAGGTCGTCCATCTCGCTGAGCACCGCCACGCTTTTTTCATCGGCCTTGGGGGTCACCAGGTCGATGCACTCGCTGAGGATGAAGTTCACGTTCACCTGTTCCAGCAGCGGTTCGCGCTGCTTGGAGAACTGGAGCATGTTCAGGATCAGCTCGTTGATCCGCCCGAGATTCCGCTGCACGAGCGGCCAGGACTTCTTGGCCTTGTCCAGGTTGTCCCGGGTCATCGCCATTTCGACCAGGTCGATCCCGCTGGAGAGCCCCTGGAGGAGGTTCTTGATGTGGTGGGACAGGAAGGCGACGGTCTCGCCCACGGCGGCGAGTCGTTCGGACTGGACGGCCGATTCGTAGAGGCGGACGTTCTCGATCGCCAGTCCGGCCTGGTAGCCGATGGCGGTGAGCAGGCGGAGCTGCTCGGTGGAGTAGGTGTGCTGGGAGACGCTGCAATCGACGTGGATGACCCCGAGAATCCGCTCTCGCCCCTTGATGGGCACGCAGACGGCCGAGCGAATGCCGAAATCGTGCACGCTCTTGCCCGCGGCGAACCGCTTGTCGGTCATCGCGTTGGAACTGAGGACGCCGACTTCCTTCTCGACCACCTCGTTGATGATGGTCCGCGAGATGGGCGGCTGGTTCTCGCCGCCGACCTCCTCGTCCACGCGGGAGCTCTTGAGCGTGAGCTTGCCGTTCTCGTCGATCAGCAGGGCGTATCCGCGGTCGGCCTTGAGGACCTCGAAGGCCTTGTCCAGCGTGCGTTCCAGGAGCTGGTCGATGTTGAAGATCGAGCCCAGCTCGGTAATCAGGTCATAGAGGATTCGCAGGGAGTCGATCGCCTCGGCCCCGGCTTCGGGGGTGGGGATGACCACCGAGTCCTCGTTGCTGGGCACGGTGGCGACGATGGCGGCGTCGACGAGGTTGCCCTGCTCGTCGACGTCCACGGTTCCCGCGCGTCCGGGCCCGCCGCCGAAGACCAGCAGCGTAGACCCGCAGCGGACCTGGTCGCCGCGCTGGAGGGGGGTCGGCGCGTCGATCCGCACGCCGTTGACGAACGTCCCGTTGGCCGAGCCGAGATCCTCCAGCAGCCACCGCCCGTTGCGGGCGCTGATCCGGGCGTGCCGACGCGAGACGGTCCCGTCGCTCAGCTCCACGGTGCTGTTGAGCCGACCGATGACCTGCTCGCCGTCCGACAGTTCGTAGGAGAGGCCCTTGTCCGGCCCCTGGATTATCTGAATTGACGCCAAAACATCCTCGCTTCGCGGAGGCAGACGTACTACGCGGACAGACCGACGTCGGTTCAAACGCCGACGACCCGGCCGCGGCGTCCGCAGGGCGGGAGCGAATCACCGGAGGAGCACCCGGTCGCCCGTCGGGCGGGCGTCCGCAAACCCCTATCCTATGCCTGCCGGGGCGATTGTGTCAATTCGGGATTGCCTCAATTCGGGCGCCCACGGAACGTGACCGTCCCGCGCCGATTGCAGGGCGGGCGCGCCGCGGCTACAGTAACCGCATGAGCATTCAGACCATCCACAGCGAAGCGCCCCTGACCGACCCGGCCGTGCTGGAAGTGCGGGATCGGCTGCGCGGCGGGGGGCTCATCGGCGTCGGGTCCGGCCCGCTGGACGTGCCCGAGATCGTGCGGAATGTCATCCGGGACGTGGAAACGCGGGGCGACGCGGCCGTCGCGGCGCTGACCGCGGAGATCGAGAAGGTCTCGCTCGAACCCGGCGAGTTCCGCGTCCCGGCCGGCAGAATCCGCGACGCGCGCGAGCGGGCGGACGACGAGTTCATGTCGCTGGTTCGGCGTGCGGCCGAGAACATCCGCGCCTACCAGCAGCACATCCTGCTGGCGGACCCGCCGCCGCTGAAGCGCGACGGGCGGGAGCTGGGGGTCCGCTACACGCCGATCGAGCGGGCGGGGGTCTTTGTGCCCGGCGGCAGCGGCAGCGGGGCGGCGCTGGTCTCGACGATGCTGATGACGCTGATTCCCGCGCAGGTCGCGGGCGTCGGCGAGATTGCGGTGGTCTCGCCGCCGACGAGCGACGGGGACGTCAGCGAGCTGATCCTGGCCGTGCTGGCGGAGTTGGGGCTCGACGAGGTCTACCGCGTCAGCGGCACGGCCGGGCTGGCGGCGATGGCGATCGGCACGGACACGATCCGCCCGGTGCACAAGATCGCCGGGCCCGGGAACGCCTTCATCGCCGAGGCGAAGCGGCAACTCTTCGGGCGGGTCGGGATCGACTCGATCGCCGGACCCTCCGAAGTGCTCATTGTCGCCGACGAGACCGCCCGGGCGGACTGGCTGGCCGCCGATCTGCTCGCCCAGGCCGAGCACGACCCGGGCAGCGCCGTGCTCGTCACCCCGTCCGGCACGCTGGCCGAGGCGGTCTCCGCCGCCCTGGAAGACCAGCTCCCCGCCCTGACGCGGGCGGAGGGCACGCGGGCGGCGTTGGCGCGGTACAGCGCGATCCTCGTCGTCCCGGATATCGAGACCGCCTGCGACGTGGCGAGCGACTTCGCCACCGAGCACCTCCAGATCATCACCGCCGACGACGCCGCGGCGCTGGAGCGCATCGCCCACGCCGGGGCGATTTTCCTCGGCCCGCAGACACCGGTGCCCCTGGGCGATTACTACGCCGGTCCGTCGCACGTGCTGCCCACGGGCGGGACGGCGAAGTTCTTCGGCGCCCTGAGCTGCAACGAGTTCCTCAAGGCCTCCAGCATCATCCGCTACGACGCCGACGCCCTCGCCGCCGACGCCGACGACGTGGCGACCTTCGCCGAACGCGAGGGCCTGACCGCCCACGCCCGCGCGATCCGGATGCGGGCGGAGAACTGAGCATCGCCTTCACGCCGGCGCCGATTCGCATGGACCCACTCAGACTCGCAACCCGTGGCTCCCGCCTGGCGAAACGCCAGTCGAAGCTCGCAGCCGAGGCGATCGAACGCGCCACCGGGCGGGCGTCGGAGCTGGTCGTCATCCGCACGCGCGGCGATCGCACGCCGGGCCCCCTGTCCCGCATCGGCGGCAAGGGACTCTTCACGCTGGAACTGGAAGCGGCGTTGCGGGAAGGGCGGGCGGACCTGGCCGTCCACTCCGCCAAGGACATGCCCGCGGAAATGCCGGACGAGCTGACCCTCGCGGCCGTGTTGCCGCGCGGCGACGCCCGCGACGCCCTGGTCTCGCCCGGCGGGGGCGGGCCTGCGATGCTCCCGGACCGGGCCGTGGTCGGGACCGGCTCTCCGCGGCGGGCGGCGCAGCTTCGGTTGCTCCGGTCGGGGCTGGAGGTCCGGGCGATTCGCGGGAACGTCGAAACCCGGATGCACAAGGCGCTGAACGGTGAGGGCGAGCCGCCGCTGCTCGCGTGCGTCCTGGCGATGGCGGGGCTGGAGCGGTCCGGGCTGGCGGAGCATCACGCCGAGCACATCCACCCGCTCGGGCTGGAAGCGATGACTCCCGCGGCCGGGCAGGGCTGCCTGGCGTTGCAGGTCCGCGCGGACCGGGAGGAGTTGATCGAGCAGCTCGCAGGCGTAGATGACCGCCCCTCGCGCGCAGCATTGGAGGCCGAGCGGCACGTGGTTCGCACGCTCGGGGCGACCTGCCATTCCTGCCTGGCGGTGCACGTAACCCCCTCGGAAGAAGAGGGTTGGCATGCCCGCGGCCTGGTGGGCCGCCCCGACGGGACGGACCTGCTTGTCGCCCGAGCCGCCGGGAAGACGGCCAGGGACGCCGCCCGGGCCCTGCTGGGTGAATGGGGGGACGGAGCGGTCGAGCGCGTCGGGGCGAGGTGACTCATCGGCGCCTCGTCGGCTGCGAATGACGACCGCCGACGGCGAGCGACCGCGCCACGGATGCTCGAGACGCCCACGCCGCAACGCGGGCGCTTACCCGCGGCAGGTCGCCGCACGACAGACCGCACGCCAGGCCCTCGTCCCGGCGGGGCTCATATGCTAAAGTGAACGACCTATGTTCGAGTCACTGACCGACAAGTTCGAGGGCGTCTTCCGTCGGCTTTCCGGGCGGGGGCGCATCAGCGAATCCAACGTCCGCGAGGCGATGCGCGAGGTCCGCACCGCGCTGCTCGAGGCGGACGTCAA
>CAYTQL010000199.1:0-5949 GCA_964439555.1 uncultured Planctomycetaceae bacterium
TCCAGGATCCGGGCGAGCGAGGAGACGATCAGCGTCTTGGCCAGGCCCGGGACGCCGACGAGCAGGCAGTGCCCGCGGGAGATGATCGCCGCGAAGATCTGGTCGAGCACCTCGCGCTGCCCGACGATGGTCTTGCCCAGCTCCCGCATCATCACCACGCGGGTCTTGGCGAACTGCTCCATCAACGTCTCGAAGTTTTCCTTGGCCATGGAACGTCGCTCCCGGAGGCGGGTCCAACTCTGCGGCGGCTTTCCCCGGACATTCCCTGCCGCCGAGGGGAGGAATCCGATACAATATCGGGGCACTGAACGGGACGGACCGGTTCTCGTGGGGAGATCGTACATGAAGACGACGCGCACGGGCAAGATGGCGATTGCGGTGGTGCTGGCGGCGGTGACGCTCGCCCCGCACGCCACACGCGCGGACGTCAGCAGCGCGCAGGTGGCCTCGGCGATCCAGAAGGGGCTCAAACGCCTGCGCAGCATGCAGGACAAGGACGGCTCGTGGGCCTATCGCCGCTTCCGGGGGCGCGTCTTCCGCGGCTCGAGCCGCTACACGCTTGGCACGACCTCCCTGGTCGTGCTGGCGATGCTCAACGCCGGGGTCCCCCCGCAGGACCGCGACATCCAGGAGGGCATGGCGTACATCGCCAAAACCGACGACGAATACGTCTACTCCGTCTCGCTCAAGTGCCAGGCCCTTTCGGCCTATATCCTCGCCGATCCGAAGAACGGCCGGCGTTACCTCGACGAGCTGCGCAAGTCGGCGACCTACCTCATCAAAACCCAGCTCGACAACGGGATGTGGTCCTACAAGCACTACCGCGGACGCTCCCACGGGCGCGGGGACAACTCCAACACCCAGTTCGCCCTGCTCGGGCTCCACGAGGCCGCCAAGGCCGGCATCAAGGTCCCGCGGGAAATCTGGCTCCGCTCCCGCAAGCACTTCGAGAACACCCAGCTCAAGGACGGCGGCTGGCCTTACCGCTTCAGCGGGCGCCGGGCCCGGCGCGGAAGCCGCAGCGCCTCCTACGGGTCCATGACGGCCGCCGGCGTCGCCAGCCTCTACATCTGCGGGCTGCGCCTGCACACCGGCGGGCGACGGGTCTTCGTCCGCGGGGCGTACCCCAACTGCGGCAAGTACACTCAGGACGTGGTTCTCTCGGCCGGGCTGAAATGGCTGGGAGAGAACTTCTCGGTCACCACCAACCCGCCGCTGCGGAGCCTGAGCGTCTGGCATTACTACTACCTCTACGCCCTCGAGCGGGTGGGCATGATCTCCGGGCTCCGGATGCTCGGTAAGCACGACTGGTATCGCGAGGGCGCGGCGTACCTCGTCAAGAAGCAGGACCGGGACGGCAGTTGGGGACGGTACGGCTACGACACCGCCTTCGGGCTGCTCTACCTCGCCAAGGGCAACCGCCCGGTGATCATCCAGAAGCTCAAGTGGCGGATTCACGGGATCGCCGGGAACGAGTGGAACCGCAACATTCACGACCTGGAGAACCTCACCAACTGGATGGGCGACAAGCTGGGCAAGCGCACCACCTGGCAGACGGTGAACCTCAAGATGTCGCTGGAAGAGCTCCGCTCCGCGCCGATCCTCTACATCACCGGGCACGTGTTTCCGAACTTCTCCAAGGCCGAGAAGAAGAAGCTCCGGGCCTTCGTGGAATCCGGCGGGACGCTGCTGTGCGAGGCGTGCTGCGGCTCGGCGGGGTTCAAGGTCGGCTTCCGGGAGTTCGCCAAGGACGTTTTCGGCGACTACGGACCGGTCAAGGACCTCGGCAAGGGGCACCTGGTCTACTCGAGCTACTACAAGCTGGGGCAGGACTTCGACACGCTCTACGGGCTCAAGGGCATCGACGTGGGCTGCCGGACCGGCGTGCTCTTCGCCCCCAAGGCCCTTGGCGTGCTCTGGGAGTTGGAGGACATCGCCAAGCGCCCCACCGAGGAGGGCTACTCGAAGCTGGCGTACATGCTGGGAACCAACATCGCCGCCTACGCCACCGGGCGCGAGCAGTTGCGCGACAAGCTCGACGTCGTCGAGCTTCCCCCCGCCGTCAAGCACGCCGGGGTGCTCAAGGAGGCGCCCCGCGGAGCGGTGCGGATCGGGCGGCTGTTCCACAACGGCGACTACAACGCCGACCCCCACGCCCTGGTGAACCTCGCCGCCATGCTCCGCGAGAAGGCGAAGATCGCCGTGGTCTCCAAGCGGCGGATCCTCAAGCCCACCGCCGAGGAGATGTATGAGTACCCGGTGGTCTTCATGACCGGGCACCACAGCTTCGCCTACTCCGATGAGCAGATCGAGGCGCTCCGCAAGTACCTCCAACGCGGCGGGACGCTGATCGCCGACGCCTGCTGCGGGCGGAAGGCCTTCGACAAGAGCTTCCGGGAGATGGTCGCCAAGCTCTTCCCGGACGAGGCGTTCGAGCGGCTTCCCAGGGACCACGCGATCTTCAACGGAAACGCCGGGGTCGCCCTGGGCGAACTGAAATTCCGGCGCCTCCTCGCCAAGGAACTCAAAAAGCGGGGTACGAGCCACCCGTCGATCGAGGCGGTGAAGCTCAAGGGCCGCCCCGCGATCCTTTACAGCAAGTACGATTTCAGTTGCGCCCTGGAGGGCGACAAGCCCTATTCGTCCCGCGGCTACGTGGATGCCGACGGGCGGAAACTGGCTTTGAACCTGTTCCTGTATGCCATCACCTACTGATCTGACCGCGATTCTCCGGCGCGGCGTCCTCCCGGCCGCGATGCTGATGCTCGCTTCCGCCGCCCCCGGGCAGACCGCGCCCGCGCCGGACGACGCGCGCCCGAGCCCCGCCGCCCTGAAGACGGCCGCCCGGACGGGCGCCGCGTGGCTGCTCGCCCGGCAGCAGGACGACGGAAGCTTCCCCAGCGAGTTCCGCGCCAAGCACCCCGGCGGGCCGACCTCCCTGGCGACGCTCGCCCTGCTCGAATCCGGCGTGGCGCCCGGTCATGAAGCCGTTGTCGCGGCAGTCAAGTACCTGCGGGACAGCGAAGCGCCGACGGTCTACGCCCGCGCCCTGCGGACACTGGTCTGGGCCGAGCTGCGCACCCGCGCCCGCCGCGCGGGAAAGGTCGACGAGCAGCTCCGACGCGCCCTGACCGCCGACGCCGCCTGGCTGGTCCGGCAGCAGCAGACCAGCGGCGGGTGGGGCTACGGACCGACCTACCCCGTCAAGGGCGACTGGACGGACACCTCCAACTCGCAATTGGCGATGCTCGCCCTGCATCGGGCGGACCTGGCCGGGGTCGAGGTCCCCGAGGCAGTCTGGCGGCGGGCCCTGAACTTCTGGACCCGCGGGCAGAACGCCGACGGCGGGTGGGGCTACACGCTGCCCGGCGGAGCGGGCATCCGCGTGAAAGGCTCGAGCTACGGGGCCATGACCGCCGCCGGCGTCGCCTCGACGCTGATGCTTATCGGACGCCTCTCGGATGCAGAGGCGCTGTTCGACGAGACCTCCCCCCGCGGCGTTCCTCGCGAGCTGACCGAGCCGGTCGACGACGGGCTCGCGTGGCTGGCGGCGAATTACAGCATCCGCGCCCATCCGAAATACGACTGGGGTGCGGCGACCGAATGGCTGGGCGTCTACTGGTTCTGCCTCGCCCGGGCGGCCGGGGGAACGGGGCAGCGCGAAATCGGCGACCACCCCTGGCGGCGGGAGCTGGCGCGGGCGATCCTCGCGACCCAGCAGGACAGCGGCGCCTGGCCGGTCGTCGAAGGCGAAGGCGACGCCGCCCGACGCCGCGACGATCTGCACCGGACCGCCTTCGTGCTGCTGAGCCTGGCGCGGGTGAACCGCCCGGTGCTCCTGACGCGCCTCTCCCTCGCCGAGCGCTGGACGCCGCCGGCCCGCGACGCGGCCAACCTGGCCCGGTGGTACAGCGTGCACGCCGGTCCGACGGTCTCCTGGGTCCGGGCGGGTTCGGACGCCTCAGCCGAAGACCTCGCCCGGGCGCCGCTGGCGTACCTTCCGCTGTCCGGGCGCACCGCGATCAGCAAGGACCTCTCCGGCGCGCTGCGGAAGTTCCTGCTCTCCGGCGGGCTGCTCTTCGTCCAGGCGGGCAAGGACAACACCGACCTCGCCCGGCGCCTGCACGCCTACTTCCTCGAACTGCTGCCCGAACTGCGTGCAGTCAATCTCTCCGCCGACCACCCGGTCTACACCCGCCCCTTCATGCTGCCCGCGGACGCCCGGGCGGGACTCCTGGCCGTCGGGGACGCCCTCCGCACCGCGGTGCTGATCGCCGCGACCGACCACGCCACGCGGTGGAACGCCGCCGCCGGGGGCGACGCCACCGCCTTCCGCTTCGGGGCGAACCTGGCCGCCTATGCCGCCGGGCCCGACAGGCTGCGATCGCCCTTCGCGACTTCCAGCCTCCGACGCGCCGACCCTCCACGCCCCGCCGTGGCGGAGCTCAAGGTCGCCCGGCTGGTCCACGACGGGGACTGGCGCATCTGCCCCCGGGCGATTCCGCGCCTCAGCGACACCCTCGCGGCCGCGCTGAGCATCCGCGTGAAGGAGGCGAAGGGCCTGGACGCCACGGCGGAAGGCGACGTCCCGCTGGTCTGGGCGACCGGCGCACGGGCCGGGACCCTCAGCGACGCCCGCAAGCAGGCCCTCAAAGCCTACCTCGCCGGCGGGGGAACGCTCTTCGCCGACAGCGTGGACGGGAAGGGCCGGTTCACCGAAGGCCTGGCCGGGACGCTCCGCGAGATGTTCGGCGACGGGTCGATCCGCGACCTCCCGGCCGATTCGCCGCTGCTGACCGGACGTTTCGGCGGTGGGGTGGGCTCGTCCGTGACGCCGGTGGAAACCAACGCGGCCCTGGCGAAGCTCGCGCCGGACCTCAAGGTCCCGCCGCTGAAGGTCCTGGTCCTCAAGGGGCGGGTCGCCGCCGTTCTCAGCCCCTTCTCGGTCACCTGCCCGCTGGCCGGACGCAAGATTACCGAACTTCCCGCCTACAGCCCCGACACCGCCCGCCGCCTGGCCGCCAACGTCCTCCTCTTCGCCGCAGACCGGAAACGGCGCCCGCAGACCCGCTGATCGCGAGGCGCGGCGACGGTCGCCGCATCCAGGGGGAAACCGTTGTGTCGTTTTCGTCGCGTGATCCGTACAATCCCCCGCATGGCTGGGGACGACGGGTCAGGGCGGTTTCTCCTGCACCGGGCGCCGCTTGTGCCGGCGGCGCTGGCGTTGATCGCGGGGATCCTGCTCGGGCGCTTCGCCGGGGTTCCGACGTGGGCGTGGGGCGTCCTGGGCGCCCTCGCCGCCGCGGCGGGGCTGGTCGCCTGGCGGTCGGACCGCACCGACCTGCTCCGCGTCGCCGCCGGGGCGTTGATCGTCTCGCTCGGGGCCGTCCACGCCCGCCGGAGCTACTTCTACCTCCCCGCCGATCACGTGGTCTCCTGCTGCGGAGCCCGCTCCACGCTGGCGACCCTCCGCGGGCGCGTCGCCACCAACCCGCAGCGCATCGATTCCCCGGACGTCGCGGGCTACCGACGCGGACCGCGGACCTGCTTCCTGCTCGACGCCCGGAGCGTCCGCGAGGGCGGACGGTTCGCCCCGGCGTCGGGACTGGTGCAGGTCACCGTCGATTCCGACGAGACGCCCCTGGCGGCGGGACAGCGGGTGGAGCTGATCGGACGCCTCGGACGCTACCGACCGCCCGCGAACCCCGGGCAGTACGACTTCGCCGCGGCCGGGCGGTATCGCGGAACCATGGTCTGGATGACCGTGCCCTCCGCGGAGGGAGCGATCGTCCTGGGCGAACCGGACGGGTGGTTCGCCCGGCGGTACTGGCGGGCCCGTTCGGCCGTGCGTGCGCACCTCGGCGAGGTCGGCGACGCCCGCGAGGGGCATCTGCTGACCGACCTGGTCGTCGGCGAGCGCCACCCGGCGCTGCGGCGACTGAACCAGAC
>CAYTQL010000200.1:0-3246 GCA_964439555.1 uncultured Planctomycetaceae bacterium
CGCCGACAAACGCGAGCAGCGCAAGGAGGTCCGCGCGGGGGACATCATCGCCTGCGTCGGGCTCAAGAAGGCCCTGACCGGCGACACCCTCTGCGACGCGAAGGACCCGATCCTCCTGGAACGGCTGGAGTTCCCCGACCCGGTGATCTCCATGTCGATCGAGCCGAAGTCCAACGCCGACAAGGACCGGCTGGGCGAGGCGCTGAACGCCCTGAAGCGTGAAGACCCGAGCTTCCGCTACGCCAACGACCCGGAGACCGGCGAGACGGTCATCTCCGGGATGGGCGAATTGCACCTCGAGATCGTCCACCACAAGCTCGTGCGCGACCTCGGACTGGATGTCCGCGTGGGGCGCCCGAAGGTGGCCTACAAGGAGACGATCACCTCATCACACGAGACCGAGGCCCGCTTCGTCCGCCAGACCGGCGGGCGGGGGCAGTTCGCCGTGGTCAAGATCCTCCTCGAACCGTACCAGCCCGAGGAAGAGGAGGACCCCATTGCCTTCGAGGACGCCACCCGGGGCGGCCCGATCTCGCGCGATTACATCGGCGCGGTGGAGCAGGGCCTCCGCGGCGCGGCGACCAACGGTCCGCTGATGGGCTACCCGGTGCTGAACATCAAGGCGACGCTCCTGGACGGCAAGGAGCACCCGGTGGACAGCTCCGAACTGGCGTTCCAGCAGGCCGGGGCGATGGCGTTCCGGCAGGCGGCCGAGAAAGCCAACCCCGTTTTCCTCGAACCGATCATGCGCCTCCAGGTCAACACGCCCGAGGAGTATCTCGGGGCGGTCTCGGGCGACCTGAACGCCCGGCGCGTCGACATTCGCGAGATGCACCAGCGGGGCAAGTTCCGCGTGCTGATCGCCGAGGCGCCGCTGGCGGAGATGTTCGGATACACCACCCAACTGCGTTCGCTGACGCAGGGACGGGCCAACGCCTCGATGGAGCCGCTTCGCTACGCCCCGGTCCCGGCGCAGGTGATGAAGGAACTGCTCCAGTTCGCCTGAGGGCGGGCCGGAAACATGCGTTTGCATACAGGGCGCACAAAGCCCGGGAGAAAATCCTGAAAAACTTGGGAAAAGCCCCAGAGCGGCGTTGACAGGGTATCGGGAATCAGTATCCTTATATGACTCTGCATTTTCCCTCTTAAGTTGCACTTGGGCAGCCGGCTCGCAGAAGGACATCACCGATGCAGGATAAGATTCGCATACGAATGGAAGCCTACGACCACCGGTCGCTCGACAGCTCGGCCAAGGAGATCGTGGACCACGCCGAGCGGACGGGCGCCCGGGTTCGCGGGCCCGTCCCGCTGCCGACCCGGATCGAGCGGTACACCGTGCTGCGCTCGCCGCACGTGAACAAGAAGGCCCGCGAACAGTTCGAGATGCGAACGCACAAGCGAATCATCGACATCTACGAGCCGACGGTGCGGACGATCGAGGCGCTCAACCGCCTGGTGGTCCCCGGCGGCGTGTTCATCAAGATCAAGGCATAGGTGCAGGACGATGAAACCCGCGATCCTTGGAAAGAAGGTCGGAATGACCCAGGTCTACGACGACGCCGGCGTGCTGCACCCGGTCACCGTCGTCCAGGCCGGTCCCTGCCCCGTGCTCCAGGTCAAGTCGACCGAGACCGACGGGTACGGCGCCGTCCAACTCGGCTTCGAGGAGATCAAGGTCCACCGCGCCACCCAGCCGCAGATCGGTCACGCCGGCAAGGTCGGCGCCCGCCCGGTCCGCCACGTTCGCGAGGTCCGGCTCGGCGCCGGCGACGCGCCCGAGCTCGAGCCGGGCGACGAGGTCACCGTCGGGAGCTTCGAGGAGGTCGGGCACGTCGATGTCATCGGCACGAGCAAGGGCAAGGGCCACGCCGGCGGGATGAAGCGGCACAATTTCAAGGGCCAGCTCGCCAGCCACGGCGTGGAGCGGAAGCACCGCTCGCCGGGCTCCATCGCCTCGCACGCCTCCAACGCCGGGACGGGCCCGAAGATCAAGAAGGGCAAGCGGATGGCCGGTCACCTCGGTCAGGATCGCTGCACGACGCGGAATCACCGGCTTATCGCGATCGACACGGACAACAACCTGCTGCTGATCAAGGGCCCGCTGCCGGGCGCCAACGGCGGGTTGCTGATGATTCGGCAGAGCAAGACGGCGAAGGTCGGGGCCTAAACGCAGACCCGCCGGACGGGATGGACAGCGATGCTTGAAGTGCCAGTTTACAACATGGAAGGTGAGCAGGTCGAAACGCTCGAGATCGACGAGAACCTCCTCGGCGGCTCGGTGAACGTGAATCTGCTCAAGCAGGCGATGGTCAACTACCAGGCCGCCGCGCACCAGGGCACCGCCGCGACGCGGTCCCGCGGAATGGTCGCCGGTTCGACCCGGAAGCTCTTCCGCCAGAAGGGCACCGGGTACGCCCGGCGCGGCGCCATCCGCACCGGGCTGCTCCGCGGCGGCGGCGTGACCTTCGCCAAGACCCCGCGCCCGCCGCGCAAGCGCCTGCCCAAGAAGATGCGCCGCGCCGCCCTGCGAAGCGCCGTGCTGGCCAAGGCGCTCGGCGGCGACCTCGTCCTCCTCGACGCGCTGAGCCTCGAGGCGCCGCGGACCAAGGTCATGGCCGGGGTCGTCGAGAAGCTCGGGATCAACCGCACCTGCACCCTCGCCACCCGCGAGCGGGACCGCAACGTCTACCTCAGCGCACGCAATCTCCCGGACGTGACCGTCCGCGTGGTCGAGGAACTCAACGCCTACGAGGTCGCCACCCGCCAGAAGCTGCTGCTGACCAAGGACGCCCTGATGCGCCTGACCGGGCAGGAGGTCTCGGCGTGAAGAACGACATCTACAACGTGATCGTCCGCCCCCTGGTCACCGAGAAGGGCACCTTCCAGACCGAGGTCCTCAACGCCTACGGTTTCGAGGTCAACCCGGACGCCAACAAGGCCCAGATCAAGCAGGCGGTCGAGAAGATTTACGACGTGAAGGTCCTGGAGGTCCGCACGGCCAACCGCAAGGGCAAGCCCCGACGCATGGGACGCCGCTGGGGCGCCACCCGCCACTGGAAGAAGGCGGTGGTGGTCCTGGACTCCGATTACCACATTGACCTGTTCTAACCCCCAGGGACGCTAGCGATGCCAATCAAGGTCTACAAACGAACCTCCGCCGGGCGGCGGAACTCGTCGGTGAACATCCGCGAGGACGTCACCACGACCAAGCCCGAGAAGTCGCTGCTCCGCCCGCTCACCACGACC
>CAYTQL010000200.1:3256-5928 GCA_964439555.1 uncultured Planctomycetaceae bacterium
CGGTCGGAACAATCGAGGCAGAATTACCTCGCGGCATCGCGGAGGCGGGCACAAGCGCCGTTACCGCGTGATCGACTTCAAGCGCAACAAGGACGACGTGCCCGCGACGGTCAAGACGGTCGAGTACGACCCGAACCGCACGTGCAACATCGCCCTGGTCGAGTACGACGACGGCGAGAAGCGCTACATCCTCGCGCCGCGGGGGCTGAAGGTCGGCCAGCAGATCTTCAACGGGCCCGACGCCGAGCCGCGCGTGGGCAACTGCCTGCCGCTGCGGAACATCCCCGTCGGACTGGAAGTGCACAATATCGAGATGAGCCCCGGACGCGGCGGCCAGTTGGTCCGCTCGGCCGGGGGAACCGCCCGGCTGGGCGCCCGCGAGGGCAAGTACGCCCAGCTCATCCTGCCCTCCGGCGAGGCCCGCCTGGTGCACGCGAGCTGCCGGGCGACCATCGGGCAGTTGGGCAATCTCGAACGCCAGAACGCCCGCCTCGGCAAAGCCGGGCGCAAGCGTTACCTCGGTCGCCGGCCGCACGTGCGCGGCTCGGCGATGAACCCCGTCGCCCACCCGATGGGAGGCGGCGAAGGTCGACGGGCCGGCGGGCGACACCCCTGCAGCCCCACCGGAAAGCTCGCCAAGGGCGGCAAGACCCGCAAGCGCCGCAAGAACTCCAACAAGCTGATCCTCCGTCGTCGGCGCAACCGGCGGCAGGGGCAGATCTCGCTGTAAGGAAACCGCGCCGATGACTCGAAGCTCGAAGAAAGGCCCGTTCGTCGACGAGAAGCTCGTGGAGAAGGTGCTCCGACGGGAACAGTCCGGCTCGCACGAGCCGATCAAGACCTGGGCCCGTTCCTGCACCGTGGTTCCCGAGTTCATCGGGCACAGCTTCCTCGTCCACAACGGCAAGACCTTCAACAAGGTGTTGGTGACCGAGGACATGGTCGGGCACAAGCTGGGCGAGTTTTCGCCGACGCGAATCTTCCGCGGACACGCCGGCGGACGGCGGTAACCGGCGGCCCGAGTGCAGACGGAGCAGGCAACGATGGCTTGGAAAGCGATACACCGATACGCACGGATCAGCCCCCGCAAGGCGCGGTTGATCGTGGACATGGTGCGGGGGCGTCACGTGCAGGACGCCCTGGACATCCTGAAATTCACCCCCAATCGGGCGGCCCCGATGATCTCGAAGGTGCTCACCAGCGCCATCGCGAACGCCAACGAGGCCGAGGCGAGCGTCGAGGACCTCTTCGTCACCGAGGCCCACATCGACGAAGGCCCGACCATGAAGCGCTTCCGTCCGAAGGACCGCGGACGCGCCCACAGCATCCTTAAACGCACCAGCCACATTACCGTCGTCGTCGAAGAGGACTAGCGACACGCCCCGCACGGGCGAAGGAAGCCTAGAGGCAGACCATGGGTCAGAAGGTATCACCAGTCGGGTTCCGGACAGGCATCACCCTCGGGTGGAAATCGCGCTGGTTCGCGCCCAAGAGCAACTACGGCGAGTTCCTGGTCGAAGATGAGAAGATGCGCCGCTTCATCGACGACCGGCTCAACCGGAAGCCTCCCTACGCCGCCATCTCCAGCATCGAGATCGAGCGGACCCGTGAGGAGGTCAAGGTCGTCCTCCGCACCGCCCGACCCGGGCTGGTGATCGGGCCCAAGGGCTCCGAGATCGACAAGCTCAAGAACGCCCTGGAAGACCTCACCAACCGTCGCGTCAACATCAACATCGTCGAGATCAAGAACCCCGACCTTGACGCCCAGCTCGTGGCCGAGGGAATCTCCGAGCAGCTCAAGCGCCGCTCCAGCTTCCGACGGACCATCAAGCAGCGGGCCGAGCAGGCCATGCAGGCCGGCGCCAAGGGCGTCCGGGTGATGATCTCCGGGCGCCTCGGCGGCGCGGAGATGTCCCGCAGCGAACAGCAACTGAGGGGCAGCATCCCGCTCCAGACGCTCGAGGCTGACGTGGACTACGGCTTTGTCCACTGCCGCACCACCTACGGGACCATCGGTGTGAAGGTGTGGATCTACCGCGGGATGTTCGGCGAGCAGGACCAGGAGGTCCTCGACCGGCGTCCCGAGCGGACCGGGCGCGGGCGTCGTCGTCGGCGCGGGCGAGAGGATCGCGGCGCCCCGCCGCAGCAGGCGATGCGTCCGGGCGGCTCCCGCCTCGGTGCGATCGCCACGCCCGGCGCCAGCGAGTCGCAGTCCGGGAAGGACGAGTCGCCCAAGGCCCCGAAGCCGCAAGCCGACGAGAGCGGTCCGGAGTCGGCGGGCAAGGGCATTCCCGCCCCGGCCGGCGAGGTCCCCGCGCCGAGCGACGAGGTCCCCGGCGAGACCGACGAGCCCAAGAAGATCAAGGAAGAGCCCTCCGAGCAGAGCGAGCAGGACTCCAGCGAGTAACCCGCAGAACAGGCAGGTGTTCCCATGCCGTTGATGCCCAAGAGAATCAAGCACCGCAAGCAGCAGCGCGGGAGGATCCGCGGGAAAGCCACCCGCGGCGAGACGGTCGCCTTCGGCGACTTCGGGCTCCAGAGCACCGAGCCCGGGTGGATCACCGCCCGGCAGCTCGAAGCGGGGCGCGTCTCGGCGACGCACTTCCTCCACCGCGAGGGGCGCGTCTACATCCGGATTTTCCCCGACAAGCCGGTCAGCAAGAAGCCCCTGG
>CAYTQL010000201.1:0-5864 GCA_964439555.1 uncultured Planctomycetaceae bacterium
GCTTCACGATTTACGACGACAAGATGACCTTGACAGGACTCACTTCATGGGAGCCGGGCATGCGCTGGGACCGCGACAACGCCGAGGCCGTGGTGGCCCTGGCGGGCATCTACCACAGCGGCCTGTGGGCCGACTACTGGAAGCTCCAACGTGCCGCCTGACCCGCCGCCCCAAAATCATGTCGCACACGCGTCAAGGGTGCGCGACAACTTCGTGGCATGGGCGTCTCGCCCATGCGTGGCGCGGGCATCCTGCCCGTGCCCCACGGTCGAGACGGCCGTGGGACGCATGGTCAAGACAGCCATGCCACAATACGGACGCGCGGCCCGCGTCAAATGCTCGGAAAAATGCCGTTGACATCCCCTCGGGGGGAGGCAATAATGCGCGGCTCGTTACGATCCTCCGTGCAGGAAGTCAGGATTTCCATGAAGACCTACATGGCCAAGAAGGGCGACGTTGAGGCCCGCTGGTACGTCGTCGACCTCGACGGCGCGGTCCTCGGCCGGGCGGCCCAGAGAATCGCCCAGGTGCTGACGGGCAAGCACCGTCCGGAATTCACGCCGCACGTGGACACCGGCGATTTCGTCATCGTCCTGAACGCGGACAAGGTCCGCGTCACCGGCGGGAAGCTCGACCAGAAGCTCTACGATCGCTACAGCGGGTACCCCAGCGGGCGCAGGACGCATTCGCTGCGGGAGATCCTCGCCGCCCACCCCGAGCGGGTCGTCCTGCACGCCGTCAAGGGCATGCTGCCCAAGACCCGGCTCGGACGGGTGATGCTCAAGAAGCTCAAAGTCTACGCCGGCAGCGACCACCCGCACCAGGCCCAGATGCCCGAGAAGCTGGAGATCTGAGTTCCATGGCCGAAGAAAACGCCACCCCGACGCCCGCCGAGCCCACCGCCGCCGCCGCGACCCCCGACGCTCCGGTCGCCACGGCCGAGCAGCCCTCGCCCCGCACCGCGCCTCCGCCCCCGGAGGGGCAGCATTACTTCTGGGGCACCGGGCGGCGCAAGAAGTCCATCGCCCGCGTGCGAATCCGTCCGGGCAGCGGGAAGATCATCGTCAACAAGCGCGAGGCGGACGAATATTTCCCCGCCGAGCGCGATCGGAACGCCGTGGTCTCCCCGCTGCTGGCGACCGGCATGGCGGGGGACTGGGATGTCTGGGTGAACGTCTCCGGCGGCGGCTTGACCGGCCAGGCCGGCGCCGTGATGCTCGGGCTCGCCCGGGCGCTGTCCGAGGCGGTTCCGGACCTCGAGCACGCCCTCCGCGGCGAGGGGCTGCTGACCCGCGACGCCCGCATGAAAGAGCGGAAGAAGCCCGGTCAGCCCGGCGCCCGCCGCCGCTTCCAGTTCTCGAAGCGGTAAGCGAACCCCAACGACGGCGGTTGACCGCAGAGGCGCCGCGGACCCGGAGAGAAAACAGCTCTTCATCGGGGCCTGCTTCTGCGCTCCGTGGATGTCCGCGACTTCCCGCGTTCCAGGGGCGCCTCTCCAGGCGACCGCGCGCACGGACCGGATCGTTGCACGCAGCGCCCCGTCCTCTATGATCTCCGTGCCTCCGTGGTCGAGAATCCGCTAGTGAATGGAGATGATATGACTGCCAACGGCGAGAAGATTCGGGCGGTGCTGATCGGCGGGAGCGGGTATGCCGGGTTCGAGGTCCTCCGCTGGTTGGGGCGACATCCGCAGGTGGAGGTCGTCGGCGTGTTCGGGCCCGAGAGCGAGCTCGGCGCGATGGACGCCTTCTACCCACTGTTGACCAAGCAGGTCGCGCTCGCCCAGGAACGCTTCGAGCCGGGCAAGCTGGCCGAGCTCGAGGCCCACGTCGCCTTGCTGTGCGTTCCGCACAAGGTGGCGATGAGCTACGTCCCCGCCCTGCGCGACGCCGGGTTGCGGGTGATCGACTGGTCCGCCGACTACCGCCTGGGCGACTGCGAGCTCTACGAGAAGTGGTACTGCCCCCACGAGGACCCCGCCAACCTGCCCGACGCGGTCTACGGGCTGCCCGAGTACTACGCCGCGCGGATCGCCGAGGCGGACCTCGTCGCCAACCCCGGGTGCTATCCGACCTGCACCATCCTCCCGCTGGCCCCGCTGATCCGCGCCGGGCTCATCGAGGCCAACGGGATCATCGTCAACGCCGTCAGCGGCGTCAGCGGGGCGGGACGCAAGCCCAACCTGAAGTTCCACTTCCCCGAGCGCAACGAGAACTTCGAGCCCTACGGTATCGGGGGGCACCGCCACCAGCCGGAGATGGAAGCCACCCTCCGCGACATCACGCGCCACGAAGTGGAACTGATGTTCCAGCCGCACCTGGCGCCGATGGACCGCGGGATGTTTTGCAGCATCTACGCCCGCCCGACCGGGAGCATCGATCCGTCCGAGCTGAGCGAATGCCTCCGCGACGCCTACGCTGACGCCCCGTTCGTCCGCGTGCGGACCGAGTTCCCCCCGGCCGCGAAGTACGTCAGCACGACCAACTTCTGCGACGTCTACGCCACCGCCTACAAGGGGCGGGTCGTCGTGTTCAGCGCCCTGGATAACCTGATCAAGGGCGCCTCCGGGCAGGCGATCCAGAATCTCAATCTCATGTTCGACCTGGACGAAACGGCCGGACTGTACTAGCTGACCGGCAGGGCGAGCAGCGGAGCGGCTCACCCTGCCGAAGGGATCGACGATGAGCGATCACATCACGCTGCCGAAGGGGTTCGTCGCCGCCGGCGTACGGTGCGGGATCAAGAGCACGGGGGAGGACCTGGCGATCATCGCGGTCGAGGGCGGCGAGGTCCCGGCCGCGGTGGTCCTGACGCGGAATCAGGTCTTCGGCGCCCCGATCGCCTGGGCGCGGTCGATCCTTCCCAAGGGCTGCGGGCGTCTGCGGGCGATGGTGATCAACTCCGGTTGCTCGAACGTCTGCACCGGCCGGAAAGGCCTGAGGGACGCCGAATCGATGGCGTTGCGGGCGGCCCGCAAGCTGGGGACGGTCAAGGAGAAGGTCCTGGTCGCCTCGACCGGCGTGATCGGACGCCGCCTGCCGATGGACAAGGTGCGCGCGGGCATCGACGACGCGGCCGGGGCCCTGGGCGCCGATAACGACCCGGCCGTGGTGCGGGCGATCATGACCACCGACACGCGGGCCAAGTCCGCCGTCGCTCGGGCGCAAATCGACGGCGAGGAAGTCACTGTCGCGGGCATCGTCAAGGGCGCGGGAATGATCGCGCCGTCGATGGCGACGATGATCGGCGTGCTGACCACCGATGCGAAGATTTCCCCCCGCGCCCTGGGCAAGGCCCTCCGCGGCGCCGTGGCCGGGAGCTTCAACGCCATCACCGTCGACTCGGACACCAGCACGTCCGACACCGTGGCGATCTTCGCCTCCGGCGCGGCGGGAAACCGCAGCCTCGGCCCCCGCAGCGAGGGCTGGCCGGTGTTCGTCGAGGCGATGAAGGAAGTCTGCGGGGCTCTCGCCTACGCGGTCGTCGCCGACGGCGAGGGCGCTACGAAGGTCATCCACGCGGCCCTGCGCGGGGCGGCGTCGGACTCCGACGCCGAGATCGCCGCCAAAAGCATCGCGAACAGCCCGCTGCTCAAGTGCGCCGTCAACGGCGGCGACCCCAACTGGGGACGCATCGTCATGGCGCTGGGCAAGTCGGAAGCGACGGTGGACCCGGAGTCGCTCAGCGTTCGCATCGGCGGCGTGTGCGTTTTCTCCGGCGGCAGGCCGCGGAACTTCGACGTCGCGAAGGTCGAGAAGCACATGGCCGGTCACGACGTGGAGATCGACGCCGACCTCGGGCTCGGCGAGGGCCGCTTCACCGCCCTGACCTGCGACCTGTCGCACGAATACGTGACCATCAACGCCGACTACCATACCTGACGGCAAGTACGTGAAGCACCCGACATTACGCACCAGACGCCCCGCGACGCCGGCGCGTCGCACGCTTTTTGGGGAGCCTGGCGCTTTGTGACTCTGTGGAGAAGGCATGACTGAGCAACGAATCGGCGCGGGCGGCGAGGAATGGTGGGGGATGGAAGAGGCGGTCCGGGCGTACGATCCGGCCGCGTCGGCGGACGTGCTCCGCGAGGCGAACGAGAACATCGAGCGTTTCCGCAAGGGCGACGCGACGCTGCGGGTGACCGACGCCGCGGGCGACCCGGTCGCCGGCGCGGAGCTGGAGGTCGTCCAGCAGCGGCACGACTTCCCGTTCGGCAACCAGCTCTGGGCGTTGGACCGCCTCTATCGCGACGGCCGGTGGACGCACGACCGGGCGGTCTACCTGCGCAAGCGCTTCGCGGAGGTCTTCAACGCCGCCAACGCCCTGTGCTACTGGACCGAGCGTCCGCGGAACGACGGGCCCAAGACCGAGGACATCCAGGGGTTTCCGCGGCTTGACGGGTTTCACGCCTGTGTAGACTGGGCGGCCGGCGAGGGGCTGCACGTCAAGGCCCACCCCCTCTTCTGGTCCATCCAGAAGTGCGTCCCGGACTGGCTCAAGCGGTACGACTACGCCACGCAGATGACGTTCGCCGAGGTCCGGGTCCGGCAGATCATCGCCGGCGTCCGCGGCAAGGTGAGCATGTACGACATCGTCAACGAGGCGCTGTGGGAACCGGCGTTCAAGAACCTTGCCCGACGCGACTGGCCGCACATCGACCCGATCTGCGACCTGGCCGATTACATCGACCCCGTCCTCCGCTGGGCCCGGGACGAGGACCCCGACGCCCGCTACGTGCTCAACGACTACGGGCTCACCAGCGGCAAGGAGGTCTCCGCCTCCGACGGGAGCACCGTCACCGACGCCACGCAACGCAAGCGGATGCTCCAACTCGTCGCCGAACTCGGCGACCGCGGCAACGCCCCCTGCGCCCTCGGGCTCCAGAGCCATACCGGCGGATGGACCGACCACAACAAACAGTGGCAGGTCTACGAGGAACTCTCCCAGGCCGGGCTGCCGATCCACATCACCGAGTTCTGGGCGTCCACCAAGAGCCTCCGGGCCGAGGGCAAGCTCGACGACGAGACGATCGACCGGATGCAGTCCGACTACGTGGAGAACTTCCTGACCGTCGCCTTCGGGCACCCGAGCGTGGAGGCGTTCTTCTTCTGGGGCGGACGCACCATCGAGTGGCGGGACGAGATCACCAGCGGCCACGTGCTCACCGATATCTACCACCGCCTCCGCGGGATCATCCACGACCGGTGGTCCACCCGCGAGACGCTGAAAACCGACGAGCAGGGACGGGCGAGCTTCCGCGGCTTCTTCGGCGACTACGCCGCCCGCATGCAACTGCCCGCCGGGGCGAAACGAGGCCTGCGGTTCAGGCTCTCGAAGCAGAACCCCGGGGAGATCGTGCTGACCCTGCCCACGCGCCTCAGGCCTTGAAGCGGTTGAGGGCGACGGGTGTTGCGCAATGCGCAATGCCGGTTGCGGGAATCCGCAGTCCGTACTCCGGGCTCGACGGTCCGTTCAGTCCCGCGTGTACGCCGGAAGCAGGAAGCTGTCGGTCGGGTTGGCGGGGGCTTCGTCGCCGTCGTAGTCGTTGACGCCCTCGGCGAGGTAGATGTTGTCGCCGCGGACGCCGGCGTTGGCGGTCTCGGCCCAGTTCACCGCGCCGTTGAGGTAGAGCACGTTCTGCCCGCGTCCGTCGTGGTTCCGGCTGTTGGGGCGCTTGAGGCGGTTGCCCACGAAGCGCCGACCTTCGAAGACGGGGGAGGCGTCGGCGACGATCGCCATCGCGTCGCTCACGCCCGCGAGGCGCGGATCGTGGATCGACCGGCCGGCGCCGATCGAGTGCTGGTAGGAGTAATTGACGTATTTCTCGCCGGGGAAGTCGGTCATGCCCGCGTGGACCGCGAAGC
>CAYTQL010000202.1:0-5861 GCA_964439555.1 uncultured Planctomycetaceae bacterium
CCGGCGGCCGATACCAGCGCGGCGAGGGCCAGGTCCGCAAGGCGTCCCGTGCGGTGCCAGCGGACGAGCAGGAGCAGTGAAGCGACCAGCAGGAACGCGAACAGCGAGTCGGAAAGGAACCGGACCGCCGCCGCCGCCGCCACGGGCGAGACCGCCTGCCAGGCCGCGGCGATAAGCCCGACGCGCCGGGAGACGCATCGCAGGCCGAGGAGGTAGACGCAGTAGACCAGCCCGACGTCCAGGAGCATCTGGATCGACAGGATCACCGCCGGCTCGGCGTCGCCGAGACAGCCCGTCCGAGCAAGCAGGCGCAGCCCGGCGAGGAAAGCGGGGTATCCCGGCGTCCGGAAGACTTCCTCTTCCGGCCAGCCGAACTCCGGGAGGCTCAACGCGAACATCAGGTTCAGGTAGTCGCCCGAATCCGGCGTGAGCGTCCCCCGGTAGCCCGACTGCCTCGCCGCCAGCAGCAGACCGCCGCGGATCGCAAGCGCCGCCGCCAGGATGATCCAGATCCACCGTCGCTGCATGGCGGCTATCGTAGCGCGGGGGGCTTTTGCGTACAATGCCGGCGTGAGCGAATCCCTTTGCATCAGTGAGATTTTCCGGAGCATCCAGGGCGAGGGGCGTCGGATCGGGCTGCCCTGCACGCTGGTGCGCCTGGCCGGGTGCAACCTCGATTGCCGCTGGTGCGACACCCCCTACGCCCGCGACGCCGCCGACGGCGAGATGACCGACCTCGAGGCCGCGCTGGACCGCGTCCGCGCGCTCGACTGCGACCGCGTCGAGCTCACCGGCGGCGAGCCGCTCGCCCAGCAGCCCGCGACCGTCAAGCTTCTCCACCGCCTCGTGGACGAAGACTACGAGGTCCTCCTCGAGACCAACGGGACCTTCAGCCTCGCCGGGATCGACCCGGCCGTGGTGAAGGTCGTCGATATCAAGTGCCCCTCCAGCGGCGCAGCCGACTGCACCGACTGGGACAACATTCCCCGCCTGCGGAACCACGATGAGGCAAAGTTCGTCATCGGCGAGCGGGAGGACTTCGAGTACGCCGCCGAGACCGTCCGCACCCACGCCCTGCTCAAGCGCTGCGCCGTGCTGTTCATGCCGGTTTTCGGGCGCCTGGAGCTGCGCGATTTGGCCGGGTGGGTGCTCGAGAGCGGCCTGGACGTGCGCCTGGGGCTCCAACTGCACAAGATCATCTGGCCGGAGGCCGAGCGAGGAGTCTGATGCGAGCCGAACTGGTCAAGACATTCCGTTTCGCCGCCGCCCACGCGCTGGAGGGCATCCCCGAGGGGCACAAGTGCCGCAACCTCCACGGGCACAGCTACCGCGTGGACATCCACGTCTGCGGAGACGTGGACGAGCGGACCGGGTGGGTCATCGACTTCGGCGCCATCAAGGCGACCGTCGAACCGGTCATGGAGCGCCTCGATCATCACCTGCTCAACGAGGTCCCGGAGCTGCACAAGTCCACCAGCGAGCACATCGCCCGCTACCTCTGGGAGCGGATACGCCCGCAACTGCCGATCCTCACGCAGGTTGTGGTCTGGGAATCGGACACGGCGCGGTGCATCTACCGCGGGGACTGACCGGCGCCCCGACGCTCCCTGCGGATTCGACCGGGAAAACCCCGAAACCGTCGATCCTGGTCATTTCGCTGAGCGTAGTATTGCTGTATGCTCATCAGAAGCCCAGAATCGTACCGTAGTGCGGTCCGCCGGTTTTTCGCGATCGCATGCCTTTCCGTTCTCACGTTGCTGCTTTTCGGCGGATGCGGGCGGACGGAAGGCGACGCCGGGGACCCCGCAGACGCACAGGGAACCACGAACATGGCCGAGGAAAAGGACCTCCCGCAAACCGAGCAGGAGTGGAAGCACTGCCTGAACCCCCAGCAGTACCGGGTCCTGCGCGAGAGCGGCACGGAACGCGCATTCTCAGGGCAGTACTGGGATGAGAAGCGTAAGGGGACGTACGTCTGCGCCGGGTGCGGCGAACCGCTGTTCAACTCCACGGCCAAGTTCGAGTCCGGAACCGGCTGGCCCAGCTTTTACCAGCCCGCCGAGGACGACGCCGTCGCCGAGCAGAGCGATACCTCGCAAGGCATGGTGCGCACCGAGGTAACCTGCGCCAACTGCGGGGGGCACCTCGGGCACGTCTTTACGGACGGTCCCCACCCGACCGGGCTGCGGTACTGCATCAACTCGGCCGCACTGAAGTTGATTCCCGCGGAGTCCGAGTAGACTCTGCCCGCCTCACATTCAGAAGCGCCCCCCCGGGGGCGCGACAGACGTTTTCGTGTGCAGGGAACGGAGTTTGGCGCCTTCGTCCGTGCGCGAACGGACCAATCCGTAATCCCAGGACGAGGCTGATGAACATCACGCGAACCGCCGACTACGCTGTACGTGCCGTCATTCACGTCGCCGCGAAGGGCGACGGGCGCCGGGCGCCCGCTGCCGAGATCGCCCGCGAGCAATCCATCCCGCCGATCTACGTCTCCAAGGTCCTCCAGGCGCTCTGCCGTGCGGGGCTCCTCGACAGCACCCCCGGGCGGACCGGCGGCACGTCGCTCGCCCGCCAGGCCGAGGATATCAGCCTCCTCGAGGTCATCGAGGCGGTGGACGGACCGGTGAGCCTCAATCGCTGCGTCGAGAGCCCCGACTCCTGCCCGCGCAGCGGCACGTGCGTGGTCCACGAGTTCTGGAAGGACACCTACGCCCTCTTCGCCGAGCGCCTGCGTGCGGCGCGGATCGCGGACTTCGTCGCCCTCGCACAGCAACGAGCCGGGCAGGGCGCCCAAGCGGGTCCGCGGAGCACGGACGGGCAGGAAGCCGCCGCTCAGTCCCCCTCCGGCGAGTGAGCCCCCGTCAACGCCCGCACCCCGGCCAGCAGCGCCGCCGCGGCCGTCTCGATCCGCAGCGTCGTTTCGCCCAGGCGGACCGGACGCCACCCGGCGTCGAGGCATGAGTCGCGCTCGGCGTCGGTGAGCCCCCCTTCCGGACCCACCAGCAGGCGCAGCGCGTCTGGGCAGCCGCCCAACTCCCCGGCCAGGGGCGCCGATCCGTCGCCGGCGTCGCCCAGGAGGCACGGCTGCTCGCACGGTGGGTCCAGCAATCCGGGCAAATCCAGCGGGTCGCGAAGCGCGGGCAGCCAGTCGAGCCCGCACTGTTTCGCCGCGACCAGGCAGTGGGCCTTCCATCGCCGCCGGGCGGCGTCGCCGAGGGTTCGGCGCCCGGCGACGGACCGCTCGAACCGCACGGGCTGAAACGCCGCGGCGCCCAGTTCCGTGCATTTTTCCAGCAACCAGTTGAGGTGCTTGCCCCTCGGGACAGCGAAGGCGACCTCCACGACCGGCCGGGCGCGGCGGAGAGGCCCTTCCACGTCGTCGGCCTCGACCTGCACGCCTCGCCACTCCACCGCCCGCACCGTTGCCGGCGCCCGCCGGCCCCGCCCGTCGAACAGTTCCACCGCGTCCCCGACGCGAAGGCGCAGCACCCGCGCGGCGTGCCGGGCCTCGTCGGCCGGCAGGTCGAGGCGCCCGGGCGCCAACTCCGGGCAGTAAAACCGGTATGTTCGTTGTCGTTCGGACATCGACTCGCCGCGGCGTCGCTTGACTCTACCACAACCATCGCAAGAATGTCCGCCGGAGACGAGCGAGAAAGGCAAGACTATGTCCGATACGGAACTCCCCCTCGGCGACTGGACCTCCCCCGGGACCGAATGGCGATGCGCCCCGTTCTGGTCCTGGAACGACCGCCTCGAACCCGACCGCCTTCGCCGCGCCGTCGAGCGCATGCACGAGGCGGGCATGGGCGGGTTCTTCATGCACTCCCGCTACGGGCTCAAGACGCCCTACCTCTCGAAGGAGTGGTTCGAGTGCGTCTCGGCCTGCGTGGACAGGGCCCGCGAGTTGGGCATGAAGGCGTACCTCTATGACGAGGACCGCTGGCCGAGCGGCGCAGCCGGCGGGCTGGTCACCCGCGAGCATCCGGAATACCGCAACCATTACATCCTCTGCGCCGAAGGTGAGCTGCCCGACGGCGTTGAGCCGGTCGCACGCTTCGACGTCGAGCGGAACGCCGAGGGCGCTGCCGCGTCGTATGCGCATCTCGGCAGCGACGACGAAGCGGAGCACACGCCGGTGAGCTTCGGCGTCATCGTCGCCGGCGACTCCCCGTGGCACAACGACGGGGCGTACCTCGATACGATGAACCCCGACGCGGTCGCGGAGTTCATCCGCGTAACTCATCAGGCGTACGCGGACCGCTACGGGAAGGAATTCGGCGAGCTGATTCCC
Organism: uncultured Planctomycetaceae bacterium; assembly: GCA_964439555.1. Lineage (GTDB taxonomy): Bacteria > Planctomycetota > Phycisphaerae > SM23-33 > SM23-33 > CAYTQL01. The sequence continues at coordinate 4,295 of CAYTQL010000202.1, forward strand.
GCGATCTTCACCGACGAGCCGAACTACGGCGCCGCCATGCACAGCCCGGAGCAGGGAAGCCCGATGCTCCCCTGGACCGCCCGCCTGCCGATGGAGTTCAAGTCCCGCCGGGGCTACGACCTTCGCGACCACCTCCCCGAGCTGTTCTTCCCGCTCGCGGGGCGGAGCTTCAGCAAGGTCCGCATGGACTATCGCCGCACGATCACCGAGCTGTTCGCGGAGAACTTCACCGCCCGGATCGGGCAGTGGTGCGGCAAGAACCGCATCGCCCTGACCGGGCACATGCTGGCCGAGCAGACCCTCGGCTCCCAGACGCGAGCGATCGGCGCGGCCATGCCGCACTACCGGCACATGCAATGGCCTGGAATCGACATCCTCACCGACCAGGACCGGGAGATCTCCACCGCCAAGCAGTGCAGCTCCGTCGCCGAGCAGTTCGGCAAGGAGCGTACGCTCAGCGAGCTCTACGGCTGCACCGGTTGGGACTGGCCGCTCTCCGGGCACAAGTTCGTCGGCGACTGGCACCTCGCAGCCGGCATCAACTTCCGCTGCCCGCACCTGACGCACTACTCGCTCGCCGGCGGCGCCAAGCGCGACTACCCGGCGAGCATCTTCTCGCACTCGCCCTGGTGGCCGCACTATCGGCACGTCGAGGACTACTTCTCCCGCCTGAACCTCATGCTCACCCGCGGCAAGGCGGTCGCCGACGTGCTGGTGATCCACCCGATCGAGAGCGCCTGGGGCATCGCCCGCCCGGACAGCGAGTTCTTCGAGGGCCCGGGAACCGACATCGAGGAGCTCGACGCGCCGTTCCAGCGCCTGCTCCGCACGCTCACCGGGGCCCACCTGCCCTGGCACTTCGGCGATGAGGGAATCCTCGCCGACGAGGCCAAGGCGTCGCCCAAGGGGCTCATCGTGGGGCAGATGACCTACGGGCTCGTCGTGGTTCCACCCGTCCGCACGCTGCGGGGAAGCACCGTTGAACTGCTGGAGCGATTCGTCAAGGGCGGCGGGGAGCTGCTGGTCGTCGGCGACGGGCCGGACCACGTCGACGGCGAACCGGGCGCCCTGCCCGAAACGCTGCTGGTCAACCGTTGCGCGGACGAGCCCGAAACGATCGTCACCGCCCTGGAAGGCCTCCGACCGCGGCGGGTCTCGATCACCCAAGACGGCGCGGAGGCGGACTTCGCCTGGATCGCCCTCCGCGAGCTCAAGGGCGGGTTCCTGCTCTTCGTGGACTCCCACGACCGCGACGCCGCCCACGACGTCGAGGTTCGCATGGCGAAACGCACCCCGGTGGTGCTCTGGGACGCAGCTACCGGCGAGGTCCGCAAGCTGCATGTCTCCGACGCCGGCGACGGGGCAATGAGCTTCCGCCTGCACCTGCCCGCCTGCGGCTCGGCGCTGGTCAGCGTCGGGCTGAAGGTCCCTGACGCCGCCCCGCCGGCTGAGACGCCGAAGATCGCCGAAACCCGCGAGCTGACCGAACCGTGGACCGTCGAACTCACCGAGCCCAACACGCTCCCGCTGGACTACTGCTGCTGGCGGCCGGCCGGGGGGGACTGGT
>CAYTQL010000203.1:0-5815 GCA_964439555.1 uncultured Planctomycetaceae bacterium
ACTGCGGCTGGGTGAACTTCCTCGGGCTGAAGCGATGCGAATACGGCCTGAGGGCGTCCGTGCCGACTTCCAGGGCCACCTGCGCCACCTTCCTTGGTGATTTGCAGGTCGTGCTCCTATCAAAGGCATCGGCGATCGGCAGCCCTCAACGAGAGGCTTTTCTACGGAGCATGACTGTCCCTATTTATCTCTTTATCTCCGACTACCCGGAGACGGGTCTTTTCGCGGGCTCGGCGGTGGTTACGGCGTCCGGCCGGCGTCGAGCATGCGTTGGAGGGCGAGTTTCGCGTCAGAGGCGACCTCGTCGGGAACGCGGACCACGTTCGCCGGACTTCCCTCGGCAATGCTCTCCAGCGCCCAGAGCAGGTGCGGCGGGTCGATCTTCTGCATCTGGATGCACACCGGCGGGGCCGAGGAGAGCGAGCAGATCCTCCGGTCCGGGTACTGCGCCGCCAGTCGGCCGACGAGGTGGCTCTCGGTCCCGATCGCCCACTGACTCCCGGGGGCGGACTCGTCGATCGCGCGGATGATCTGTTCGGTGCTGCCCGCGGCGTCGGCGCGGGCGACGACTTCCCGGTCGCACTCGGGGTGGACGATGACGTTGATCTCCGGGTAGCGCCGGCGGACCATCTCCACGTGTTCCGGGCGGAACTGCTGGTGGACGTAGCAGTGCCCCTTCCAGAGCAGGAACCGCGCGGCTGCGAGGTCCGCGTCGCTCAGCCCGCCGCCCGGTTGGGCGGGGTCGTAGAGGCGGCAGGCGTCGGCGTAGCCCATCGCCTCGGCCGTGTTGCGCCCGAGGTGCTGATCGGGCACGAAGAGGATCGCCTCGGCGGCGCCGCCGTCGGGGTCGAAGGCCCAACGGACGACGTTGGCGGCGTTGGAGGAGGTGCAGCAGGCGCCCCCGTGGCGCCCGGTGATCGCCTTGGCGGCGGCGGGGGAGTTGACGTAGGTGATCGGGACGATCCGCCGGTCGCTGCGCTGGGCGAGTTCGTCCGTCGCCCGCTCGAGGTCGTTGGAATCGGCCATCCCGGCCATGGGGCAATCCGCGCCGGCGTTGGGCAGCAGCACGGTCTGCTCCGGCGCCGAGAGGATGTCGGCGGACTCGGCCATGAAGCGGACGCCGCAGAAGACGATGTACTCGGCGTCGTCCTGTTCGGCGGCGAGGCGGGCGAGCTTCAGGCTGTCGCCAAGGAAATCGCCGAACGCCACGATGGCGTCCCGCTGATAGTGGTGGGCGAGGATGCAGACTCGCCGGCCGAAGTCCTTTTTCAACGCGGCGATCCGCTCGAGCGCCTCGGCGGGCGGAACGTCCCGGTAGCTCTCGGGGAGCGGGCGTGTGGTGAACAGGTCCATGGCGCCACCTCCGCCGCACGGGCGGGTCAGATGCAGTAATCGGGCACGACCACGTCGGCCAGGACGTTCTCGCGGTCGACGAGGTCCTGGAAGCTCGTGGAATCGTAGACGTCCTCGACGGCCCGCTTCGCCCGTTCCCACAACTCGACGAGGGCGCAGTTGTGCTGGACGGGGCAGTCGGTCCGGTTCCCCCGGGTGCAGCGGACCGGGTCCATCGGTCCTTCCACGAGGCGGATGACGTCGCCGACCGTCACCTGGGAAGGTTCACGCGAGAGGTAGTACCCCCCGCGGACCCCGCGGCGCGAGCCGATCAGCCCGGTGGGCCTGAGCTCGTTGAGAATCACCTCGAGGAACCGCTGGGGCACCGCCTGCTTCGCGGCGATCTCCCCGGCCGGGACCGGCCCGCCGTTGCGATTGCGGGACAGCTCGAGTACAGCGCGGACGGCGTATTGACACTTCTGCGAAAGACTCATGGATCCTCAAGGCTAAATCCACATGAAACTATGAGAATTATCGCACCCAAGGACCTCCGACACAAGGAAAACTCCGGGGACACGCCCGGCGGGCTGAACTTAACTCCCGGACGGCTTGTTGATTGTGCGCTCCAAGCCCTGTGACGAAGCCAGGATAGCTGCATAGATCAGTAAGCCGATGATTTAGTGTTGAATATTGACCCCGCACGCTCTACACTACGGGCATTGACCTTGTGAAGTTTCCTGTAAGGGAGCAAGACGTGCCCGACGCCCCGGTGACATTCCCCGCTTCGCGTATTCCCGCGCAGCCCAATGACGCGCGGTTGCTGGGGCTCTATCCGCAGCGACAGGAGGGCCTGTGGATGCAGCGCGTGCGCGGCCCGGGCGGCGAGCTGACCGGGAAGCAGTGGGCGGCGCTGGCGCGGATCGCCCGCGAGCTGACCGATCAGCCGCTGCACCTGACCACCCGCCAGGACGTCGAGATTCACGGGCTCACCGACCGAACGGTCCCGAGGGCCCAGCAGCGTCTCGCGGAGGTCGGGCTCACCGGGCTTGGTGGATGCGGGGATACGATCCGCAACGTGGTCGTCTGCCCGTGCGCCGGGCTTGCACCGGGCGCGCCGGATTTGGCGCCGCTGGCGGGGCGGCTGACGGAGTTGCTCCAGTCCCACCCCGGCGCGTTCGAGCTGCCGCGGAAGTTCAAGGTCTCGCTGTCGGCGTGTGCGGACGCCTGCGCCCTTCCGTGGATTCACGATGTCGGGCTCGTCGCCCGGCCGCAGGAGGGCGGGTGGGTCTTCGCGAGTACGGTCGCCGGGTCGCTCGGGGCGGTTCCGAACCTCGGCGTCTCCTGGGGCGCGCCGCTGGACGCCGACGACGTGCCGGCCTTCGTGCTGGCCGCGCTGCAACTCTTCGCGGTTGAGGGGGACCGCGAAAATCGCCGCCGCGCCCGGTTGAGGCACGTGCGGGAGCGCCTCGGCGATGAGGAGTTCCTCCGCCGCCTGGACGAGGCGTTCCGCTCCATCCGGGCGTCGGAGAGCTTCGAGCCGGTGACGCTGGCGGCGCCGACGCCGGGGCTGGCGCATCGCCGCCGCCTGGCGATCCCGGAGGGGAACGTCTCGGCGGACCTGGCCGGGGTGCTGGGCGAGCTCGCCTCGTCGGAGGAGGTGCAGGTCCGCCTCGGGCCCCGCCACGAGATCTTCCTGTTCGCCGCCTCCGCCGAATCGCTCCGGGCTGCGGTGGACCGGCTGCCTGGCGGCGTCCCGGAAGGGCCGAGCGTCGTCGCCTGCCCCGGGACGCGGTGGTGCTCGCGCGAACGCGTGCAGCGGGTTCCTGACAACAATCGAGTTCAAGTGGGAGAGGGGGAAGGTGGTGGTGATGCACGGAGATTAAAACGCGAGCAAAACGGCTTCGCCCTGGCGGTGTTCAAGGCAGAGCTAAGCTGCGACGTGCCGTGCCGGATTCTGCGGATTTGGTCTCGACAATGCAAGTGCCGCCACGATATAATCTTGATTTATGGCAAAAAAAGATCATCGAATCAAGGCGTTGGGGAGCAACGGGCAGCCCCGCGAGGTCGTGGGCTACGGCACATGGAGGCCGTGGCGCGCCCCAGCAGATTGGACTCGTGACGAGATCGCCAAGTTGAGGCATCGTCCCGGTGTATACCTGCTTCGCGCGATCACCTCGCCCCAGACGCCTGTCCAGTTCCAGGTCACTCTCGGCTCCGGTGGATCAGGGGCCGCGCCAGAGGACTTGGCCAAGCGGGCTGCATGGCTTCAAGGCATCCTCTACGTTGGCAAGGCGGCGGATCTCAATGACCGATTCGGCAAGTTGGCGACGAGTTGGCTAACCGATCCACTAACGCCCGCGCATACCTCGGCGGTGAACTACTTGCAGGAGGATGCGGCATTTCGCCAGCAGTTTCCAGCCACCAAAGTCGAGATCGCGTGCAAACCGATCGGCTCAAAGGATTGGACTGACAAAGCCCTCGCCGAAGGCCTTCTCGACCTGCCGCAGGACTGGTTCTGGCAGAACTACCCGTACTGGACCCAAGGGCACGGAAACGCGCAGATGGACCAGACAGTCGCCGCTGCCATCGACACTGAGCGATCGCTCCTGTGCCTCTACCGCATGGTCTTTGGCGACTTTCCGCCGCTCAACCGGGACACGCCAAACTGCATCGGTACGAAGCTGGACGATGCTTGGCTTGAGTCGCTGTTCAAGCATGGGGTCGATCCGGCGCAGGCTGATCCTGCAGTTGATGCGGCGGTCGAGATGCGTGACCTTAACAGTTAGGAGGTCTGAGACATCATCGTTGCCAACCAGCAGAAATGCCGTGAGCAATAAACCTGTCATAGCGCAACACCGTCTGTGGAAACGGCGAGGCTAAAGCAATGGATGAACCAATACATGTAGATATCGCAAATATGATATCTCGCGACCACAGTCACCGCCTAAGGCAAACCCTGTTGTGCCAATACGCACGCAAGTATTATTCATCCGAATTATCCACAAGGTAGCATCGGTTATATACCTTTCTCGCCGCTTCCTTACTGCTCCATCCCTGGTATTTTCCTTCTCTTCGGTACCACTCATCAAAACCTGGCGCAGTCCATTCATCGGTATTGCTTGTGCTATCCTTGAGTTCTGTCGAATCAGAATGATCGTAATCCGAACTGTCGTCATCGCTAGACGACCCAAGATAGCCTAAACACAGTATGAGGAGGCCCGCAATGAGAAGACCGTGATACCATCGGAATCCATTGTGAGGTACCGGGGTGGATGTAACTGGAGGAGCGGCGTGTCTCATTGGCGGCGGCGTAATCCGTGGAGTGTTCACATGTCCATTTGAGATAGACGACTTGCCGTCAGTGAACCTTCTTGTGAATTCTTGGACCACAGCGTCACGTTTCTTCCTCGCCCCTCCAAACGTATCCATAGCATCCTTGAAGTAACCGCGGCATGTGATTTCGATGGACTGGTCATCACGGGACCTAAAGAACACTGCAACTCTGAGGCCAAAGGCGTTCAGGCCATATCGCCAGGCGGCCTCAAGCTTACCGTTTGCCTGCTCATCAACCTTGATCGTGCCCCCAAGCAGTGAAAGCGTTTCACGCATTGCTTGATAGGCTACTGAGTAGTCGCCTGAGAACACAATAACGCCGTCGCCAGTTGGCGTGGCAGTTGGGGTATGGGTATGAGGTGTTGCATTACGCTGCACATTCCCAGCGTCAAGGAACTCCCCACAGTGCTTGCATTTGACGGCTGCGCGGAGGACCGTCTCGGCACAGTAAGGACATGGCTTGGTTGCGTCGTCCGTCTCTCGACCCCCGAAGGGATCGTCCCCGAAGGGATTGTCGAGACTTTGGAAAGGTGAAGGCTCATCTGTTCGTGCTGGTGCGATGCCTTGCGTAAGAGGCGCATTGGGTACTGACCCAGCTGAATCGCCAGCGGGATTTCGCTCGGCCCCAGGTTGGGGTTGAGAACGCCCGAATTCGAGCCCCTTGGCCTGCGACGCGGGCACCCAGTTGGGGAGCCCTTCGCGCCAGATCGTGTCCGTGGGCTGGAGTTGCCCCGTCCGGGCCAGTTGCTTCAAGCCAACCGTGTCGACCGGCCCATGCTTTTGGCCATTCTTCATCCAATACCATTCAGCCATGTCGCCACTCCTTTCAGGTCTGTGCGATCAGCCAAGGCTCCTGAGGTAGTCGATGCAATCATCGAGTAGGCGCTTCGTATCCCGCATTGCTTCGTTGATCCGGTCTCGGTGGTTGACCAGCTTTCGGCGTTGGTCGGAGTCTACGGATAGCTCCTGCAGTCTGTCATGCACCGAGTTGTACTTCCGTTTAAGTTCCTTCAGTGTGTCCAAGAGATTCTGGACGGCCTCGTTGTCGTAGATGTCCGAGTCGTTCATTGCCAGCGCCCTTCCCGGTCAGTGATGCAGACCAAGTTCAAATTGTTCATCCAGCCAAGATGCTAAACCTTGCTGGAGCAAG
>CAYTQL010000204.1:0-267 GCA_964439555.1 uncultured Planctomycetaceae bacterium
GGTCTGCGCCTCGACGCCCTGGGCGGCGTCGACCACCAGAAGGGCCCCCTCGCAGGCGGTCAGGGCGCGGGAGACCTCGTAGTGGAAGTCCACATGCCCGGGCGTGTCGATGATGTTAAGCATGTAGGTCTTGCCCTCATGCTCATGCGGGATCGTCACGGCCGAAGCCTTGATGGTGATCCCTCGTTCGCGCTCCAGGTCCATGTCGTCGAGCAGTTGCTCGCGGAATTCGCGCTGGGTGATCGCCCCGGCGGCGAGGAGCATGCG
>CAYTQL010000204.1:277-5779 GCA_964439555.1 uncultured Planctomycetaceae bacterium
CAGCGTGCTCTTGCCGTGGTCGATGTGGGCGATGATGCTGAAATTGCGTATGTACTGGCGGTCCATCCCCGGATTGTAGCTCCGCGCCGGTAGCGCGGGCAACTCGTTGCGCGTCAAACTCGTTGCGCGTCAAACGCACGCATTGCGACGCTCCGCTCGCGCCGGATCGTCCGGGCGGGGCGTATCGGCGAACCACGCACCGCCCGGCACACGGAGCCTCGCGGGCGGCCGGGCTCGTGCCTACCCGATTTCCTCCCGACCGCGGAGGAAGCCGGAGAGGAACCCGTGAACGCAGCGGCCAAGGGTCCGCCCGCGGTAGCCGCCCTCCTGGCAGATGACGGTGGGCAGACCGAGCGCGGCGAGACGCCGTCCGATTTCGGGGTAGGCTTCCAGGGTCATCGCGAAGCCGCCGATCGGGTCGTCCCGGTGGGTGTCGAACCCGGTGGAGAGGACCAGGAAGTCCGGGCGGAAACGGCGGATCGCCCGGACGGCGCGGTCCACGGTGTCGAGGTACTGCTCATCGCTCGCCCCGAGCGGCAGGGGGAAGTTGCGGTTCGCCCCGGCGCCCTCGCCGAGCCCCTTCTCGTTCGCGTAGCCCCAGAAGTACGGGTACTCCACGGCCGGGTCGGCGTGGATCGAGACGGTGAAAATCCGGCCGTCGGCCTGGAAGAACTCCTGCGTCCCGTTGCCGTGATGGAAGTCGATGTCCAACGTGGCGACGGTTCCGTGCTCGCCAAGCAGGTCGGCGGCGAGAACGCAGTTGTTGAAGTAGCAGTACCCCCCGAACACCCGCGGACCGGCGTGGTGCCCCGACGGGCGACAGAGGGCGTACGCCTCGCCCCGCTGTCCCCGGGCGATCAACTCCGCAGCCGTCAGGGCCGTCTCGCCGGAACGTTTGGCGGCGTCGTAGGTGTGCATCTTGATCGGCGTGACCGCGTCGGTGCACCACAACCCGCCCCACAGCGGGCGGTCGGAGCGTTTCGGCAGGTTCGCCCCCTCGCCGGGGAACAGGTCGGGGTAGACCTCGATCGTCGGGTCGCTGATCCCGCGGGAGGTCTTCTTGATCCAGTCGTGGTACGGGTGAAGCCGACGGAACCGCTTCTGCGGGAAGCGCTTGGCGCGGACGAACTCGAACCGGTCGTCCTTCCCGAGCCGCCGCTTGATCACGTCCACGCGCGAGGGAATATCGCGGGTGCGGTAGGTTTCTCCGCCCAGGGTAAAGACCCAGCGGGGGTCGTGGGCGAGGTAGGTTTCGTGTTCAACGACTAACATGGATCTCCCTTCCCGAACGGAGCAGGTCCAGCACGTCGTCCTGCGGGATCGGCGGGGCGAAGCGCCCCTCACGCCCGCGCATGCCGTTCGAGCAGAACACGGCGTTGAGGACCGCCTCCTCGGTCGCCTCGATGACCGCCTCGTAGAGCGGGTTGATGTAGGCGTCGGCGATGAGGCGGAGGTTGATCATCCGATCCGGCTTGGGCGGACGCCGGGCGAGGCGGTTGCTGCTGGAAAAGGCCAGGACGATCTCCCCGCTGGAATGCGCCGCGTGCGAGCCGACGCGCCCGAGCCCCAGCGCCGCCCGCTTGGAGAGCCGGTTGAGCTGCGAGCTGATCAGCGGCGCGTCGGTGGCGACGATGACGATGATCGATCCGTAGCTCTCGCGGCGGCGCTCGTGGTCGAATCGATCGTCCAGCGTCCGCCCGACGACGCGCCCGTCGATGGTCAGGTTCCGCATGTCGCCGAAGTTGCTCAGCACGAGCACGCCGAGCGTAAACTGGTGGTCCCCCATCACCACGCCGCGCGAGCTCGTGCCGATTCCCCCGGCGAAATCGCAGGTGATCATCCCGGTCCCCGCGCCGAGCGAGCCCTGCTCGACGGGCCCGGCCGCGGCGCGGTCGATGGCCTTGGTCACGTCGGAGGGGCTGTTGACGCCGACGCGGACGTCGTTGAGGTAGGAATCGTCCGTCTCGCCGACGATGGGCAGGACCACGTCGGCTGTGATGCCCATGTGCGGGTGCTTCGCAGTGACGTAGGAGACCACGCCGCTGTGGACCCGCCCCACCGACAGCGAATTGGTCAGCAGGATCGGCGTCTCCAGCCAGCCCCACTCGAGCACCTGGGTGAGCCCGGCCAGCTCGCCGCCCCCGTTGAGGACGAACCCGCCGGCGACCATCCGCCGGGTGAACAGGTCGCCGCTGCCGGGGATCACGGCCGTGACGCCGGTGCACACATGCGTGGTCCCGGAGGCGCCGGGCACCTTCACGCCCTCTTCGACGCGGGTGACATGCCCGACCTTCACGCCCTTGACGTCGGTGATGGCGTTGTGCAGCCCGGTCTCGAAACGCCCGATCCGCACGCCGAGCTCGCGGAGCGTCGGGCGCGGCGAGGGTCGGCCGGCGACCTGGACGCGCTTCCGCGGCGGACGCAAAGAGAGGTTGTACCGCCGGGCGGCCGAGCGAACGATCAGACGGAGCACCTCCTTGTAGGAGAGCTTCCGCCGCTCGGCCGCGGTCATCAGCGACGCCCGAGGGTGCAGCGACGGCAACGGGTTGAGCTCGATGAAGTACGGCGTTCCGTCGTCGCGGAGGCGGAGGTCCACGCGCCCGAAGTCCGGGCAGTCCATGATCGAGAAGACCCGCCGCGCCATCGCCAGCACCGCCCGACGGCGGGCGCGGCTCAGCTCCGGCGGGCAGACGACGCGGACCGCCTTGGCCGACTCGCCCCCCTGCTTCATGTCGTAATCGTAGATGTTGTACTTCCCGCCGATCTCGCCGAGGTCGAAGGTGTGCTCGACGATCTCGAGAATCTTCCCGGGGTAGCTCTCCAGCAGCGGGACGCTCAGCTCCCGCCCGGCGATGAACTCCTCCACGACCACCCCGGCCGGGTAGCGGGCGAGCAGCTCATCGACCCGCCGGCGGCATTCCTCGGGCGTCTCGACGACCGAATCCTGCGTGATGCCCTTGCTGGAGCCCTCGGAGTTGGGTTTGAGGATCAGCGGGTAATCGAGGTCCTCGGGGAGCGGCTCGCCGGGTTGGGTGAGCAACGCCCCGCGAGGCACCGGGATGCCGCGCGACGCGGCCACGGTCTTGGCGAGGTGCTTATGGAGGTTCATGTGCAGCAGCGCCGCATTCCCGCCGGTAAACGGGAGACGAAGCTGCTCGTAGAGCCCGGGGTAGAAGGCCTCGCGGCTGGAGCCGACGGTCCCCTCGGCGACGTTGAAGATCAGGTCCGGGTCGGACTCGTAGAGCGACTCCACCACGTCCGAGAGCGGCCCGGAGACCTCCACCGGCGTCACCGCGTGCTTCATCCCGCGGAGGGCCTCGACGATGCGGTCCACGTCCTCCTGGAGCAGCAGTTCGGCCTCTTCCTCGGTCAGCTCCGTCCGCAGGTTGTAAGCGACGGTGATCCGCACGCAAATGCTCCGGCTGAAGTGGCAAAGGGCGCGCGCTGCGAAATATGCTACCCACCCCGACGCGGAGAAACCATGCACAATCGCTCGGCTCAGGCCTGCGACCGGGCGGTCGGCGCGCGGCGGCGGCTTGCACGCCGGACGCCGATGCGCAACAATTCCCTGACAAGCGGGGACCACCGATTGCAGGAGAACGTCATGTCTGACGACGACCAACGCCGCCGCCTCATCGAGCAATTTGCCGGCTGTCGCGTGACCGACGTCTGCGACGCGATGGACGCCCTGTCCCTGCAGGACGTCGGGCTGATGGACCCGGGAATCCGCCCGCTGTGGCGGGACACCGAGACGATGGGCCATCGCATCTACGGCTTCGCCCACACGGTGCGGTTCCGCCCCGCCTCGCGCCGCGCACCGGGCTTCGCGGACTACGCGGAATGGAAGCAGTGGCTCGGGCAGTGGTACCGCGAACTGGCGCAGGGCCCAATCACCGAGCGCATTCGCCCGGGCGACGTCATCGTCATCGACGGCGCCGGCGTGCGGGAGTGCGGGTTCATCGGCTCGAACAACTCGCTCCAGTGGGTCAACGCCGGCGCGGTGGGCGTCGTCACCAACGGCGGCTGCCGCGACAGCGACGAGATCATCCGCCAGCGGACGCCCGTGTACTACACCGCACCCGCCCGCGGCGTTCGCCCGGGGCGCCTGGAGCTGGAATCCACCATGCAGCCGGTGACCGTCGGGGGCGTGGCCGTCCGACCCGGCGACTTCGTCGTCGCCGACGGCGACGGGGTCATCGTCGTCCCGGCAGAAAAGGCCGACCGGGCCGCCGAAATCGCCGTGGACATCCAGGAAGGCGACAAGAAGGGGCGGCGCTGGTTCTTCAACGAACTGGGCATGACCGGCGATTTCACCACCCAACCGCGTGCGGAGGAGGACTGAGCATGGACTACGTCACACTCGGCAACACCGGCATCCGCGTCTCCCGCCTGTGCATGGGAACCATGACCTTCGGCCGCGAGGCCGACGAGCAAACGTCCGCGGCGATGTTTCACCGATGCCGGGAGGCGGGAATCAACTTCTTCGACTGCGCGAACGTCTACGCCGGCGGGGAGTCCGAGCAGATTCTCGGCCGGCTGATCGCCTCCTGCCGCGATGAGCTGGTCATCACCACCAAGGTGGGCATGCCGGCCGGAGAGGGTCCCGGCGAGTCGGGGCTTTCCCGTCGGGCGATCACCGAGCAGATCGACCGCAGCCTCCAGCGGCTGGGCCTCGACTGCGTCGACGTCTACTTCGCCCACCGCTTCGACGAATTCACGCCGCTGGAGGAAACCCTCCGGGCCTTCGACGACATGATCCGCGCCGGGAAGGCCCGCGCGCTGGGGGTGAGCAATTTCGCCGCCTGGCAGCTCGCCAAGGCCCGAGGCATCTCCGCGGCCGAGTCGCTCGCGAAGTTCCAGGTCCTCCAGCCGATGTACAGCCTGCTCAAGCGTCAGGCCGAGGTCGAGTTGCTACCCCTCGCCGCGGCGGAGGGGCTGGGCGTGATCAGTTACAGTCCGCTCGCCGGCGGAGTCCTCACCGGCAAGTACAGCGGCGGCGCCCGCCCCGAGGACGTGCGCCTCACCCGCCAGGAGAACTACGCCAAACGGTACGGCGAGCCGAGCTACTTCGAGATCGCCGACGCCTTCGTGGCCCACGCCCGCGACCGCGGGGTGGACGCGGCGAGCCTCGCGGTCGCATGGGTTCTGCATCACCCGGCCGTGACCGCGCCCATCATCGGGGCGCGGACCCTCGAGCAACTCGAGCCGAGCCTCGCCGCGGCCGAACTGGAGATGACCGACGAATGGCGTCAGGAGATCTCCGCCCTGGCGATCGAACCGCCCCCTGCCACGGATCGCCTCGAAGAGAAGCGCTGAGCGGCTCCGTACGACCGACTCCTCCGCCTCACACCAGGAAAAAAGCCGGGGGCCGGCCTCGTTGCCGACCCCCGGCTCCGTTGGGGGTAAAGCCGCGGCCCGTGCCGCGGCGTATTCACTTGTTTACGCCGTGCGACGCTTCCGACGCAGCAGGACCGCGCCGCCCAGACCCAGCAGCACGAGGCT
>CAYTQL010000205.1:0-5772 GCA_964439555.1 uncultured Planctomycetaceae bacterium
CTGCCTGCTGGCCGAGGTCGACGCCGCGCTCGACGAGGCGAACAACATCCGCTTCAACAAGCTCGTCGAGGAATTCATAGACACCTCGCAGTTCATCATCATCTCGCACGCCAAGCGGACCATGTCCATGGCCGACGTGCTCTACGGCGTGACGATGCAGGAACCCGGCGTCTCCCGCCGCATCAGCGTCCGCTTCGAAGAGGCGGAGGAATACGTCGAAGAGCCCGACGCCGTAACCGCCTGAGGGGCGCTGGAGGCGCCGAACTCGTGTGCCGGGCACGCCCGGTGGGTGGACTTCACGTCGCCCGGGGCTTCCCGCCCCGTTCGGGGCCTGACGACCCGGCGCTTCCGCCAAGGGGACAGTTCAACCGTGCCCCGGAAACCCCCGCTCGCATACGCCACCGCCGGCCGAGCCGCCCTCACGTTTCGCGGGTGGGCGTGACGACCAGCCGGTAGCCCTGGTTGCGGACCACGGTCACTTCCGTCCCGGCGGGGATGAAGTCGCCTTCGCTGACCGCGTCGACCAGCTCTTCCCCGACCCGGACCTCGCCGACCGGGCGCAGCGGGCCGAGGGTTACGCCGGTCTGCCCGGGCTGGATGCTCCGCACCGGGGCGTCCTCGGTCGTCGCGCCGCCGCCGTCGGGCGCCGTCGTCACCGGGCGAAGCACCAACCGCCCGGCCAGGGGCACCTTCGGAAGGTACTTCGCCAGCAGCAGCGCTCCGAAGAAGGACCCGATCATCGCCAGCAGCAGCGCCACCATGCCGTTGCGGAACAGGCTCCAGTCCAGGTCCGTCTGCGGGATCGGCCATTCGTCCGGGGCGTTGGCGACGAAGATCGACACCAACGCCGCGAGCATCAGCAGCACCCCCGAGACGCCCGCGACCCCGAAGCCCGGGATCGCGAAGAGCTCCACCAGCAGCAGGAGAATGCCCAGCAGGAAGGCGATCACCTCCCAGTACGCCGCCAGGCCCACCAGGTACCGCGAGCCGAAGAGGACCGTGAACGCCAGCACCGCGATGGCCGCGGGAATCCCGATCCCCGGAGAGTTCAGCTCCGCGTAGATCGCCATGATCCCCACGAACATCAGGATGCTGCTGACCACCGGGCTGGTCAGGAAGGCGACCACCTTCTCCAGCGTCGAGTCCTTCAGGTAGACCGGCTCGCCGAGGACGTTGAACCGACGGGCGAGGGCGTCGATGTCCTCGGACGTCCCGGCGGCGAAGCCCAGCTCGACCGCCTCGTCGGTGGTGAGCGTGAGAATCTTGTGCGACGGATCGACCAGGCGGACGTAGGTCCAGGGCGTCTCCAGCATGGGGCGCTGCTTGGGGTCGGCGGGTTCGGCGCCGGCGCGGGGCTCGTAGCGTGGGTGCTTCTCGAGGTTGAGGTACTTGAGCTGCCCGGTCTCGGTGTTGCGGATCAGCCAGATTTCGATACTCATCGAGACCATCGCCTCGGCGAGGTCCGGCGAGTACCCGCCGCGTTCGGCGAGGTTCCGCATGTAGGTGAGCATGTAGGACTCGATCTTCGCCCGCTCCTCGGCGGGCATGGGCTGGTACCCGCCGCCGGGGGACATCATCACCGGCATGGCGTCGCCGAGGCGCCCGTTGGGGGTCATGACGATCTCGTCGCAGGCGAGGGAGATGATCGCCCCGGCGCTGATCGCCTCGGGGTTCACGAAGGCGACGGTGTAGACCCCCGCGAGGTGGTCGGTGATGATCTCGTTGATCCGCTGGGTGACGTCGACCCGCCCGCCGGGGGTGTCGATGTCGAAGATCACCAGTTCCGCGCCGCCCGTGGTCGCCCGGATCGCTTTCCGCTCGATGGCGTCGCCGAGGGCCTGGAGGATGCCCCCGCGGATCGGGATCACGTAGACCTCCTCGCCGTCGAGCGTCGCGGGCAGCTCGGGGTCCGGCTCGGCGTCGCGGGGGGCGAACCAGCCCTCGGCGGTGAACCGCGCCCCGGCCGGGGCGTCCGACCAGCGGGTGCGCGCGGCGGCTTCGTCGACCGGTTCGCGGGTCGGCTGCGTCCCCGGCGCGGCGGCGGTCGCCGGTTGCGTCGCCGGGCGGGTCGCCTCTGCGGTCAGCAGGCTCGCGCAGGCGACCCCGAAAATCCCCATCAGGGCAAATCGCTTCATGCGGTGTCCTTTCCGTTGAAATTCTAAGCCCGACCGGACTGTCGTGCCAGCCTGGAGCAGCCTGCGCGCACCCCGCACGGCATGCGAGCGGATCGGGAGCGCCCGCGCCAGGTCGTCGAGGCTTCAGATTTCGGATGTGCGGCCATTCGGGTAGAATTGTTGCCCATGGACACGACCGACCGACTCGACCGACCGAACGTCATCTGGATCTTCGGCGACCAGCACCGCGCCCAGGCGCTGGGCTACCGGGGCGACCGCAATGTCTCGACGCCCAACATCGACCGCCTCGCCCGCGACGGCGTCCGCTTCGACTGCGCCGTGGCCGGGGCGCCCTGGTGCACGCCGTTCCGGGCGTCGCTGCTGACGAGCACCTACCCGCACCAGAACGGCTGCGTGCGCACTCCGAGCCCGCTGGACCCGTCGATCCCCACGATCACCGCGCCGCTGAAGGAGGCGGGCTACCACACCGCCTACGTCGGCAAGTGGCACCTCGACGGGTCGAACGGCGAGCACTACATTCCGCCCGAACGCCGGGGCGGGTTCGATCACTGGGTGGGGTACGAGAACAACAACGCCCAGTACCGCGTGTATGTCCACGGCGCCGGCTGCGAAGATCGC
This sequence comes from uncultured Planctomycetaceae bacterium, assembly GCA_964439555.1. Lineage (GTDB taxonomy): Bacteria > Planctomycetota > Phycisphaerae > SM23-33 > SM23-33 > CAYTQL01. Next base: position 2,754 of record CAYTQL010000205.1, read on the forward strand.
AGGCGCCTCGACGGGTACGAGACCGACGCCCTGACCGACCTGTTCATCGACCACCTCACCCGTCATTGCGAGCAGACCGGAGGCCCGGACGAGCGTGAACAGCCCTTCTTCGGCGTCCTGTCGGTCCAACCGCCCCACGGACCCTACGTGGCGCCGGAGGAATTCGCCCGCAACCATCGCCCCGCGGAGATCGCCTTCCGCCCGAACGTCCCCGACGTCCCGCGCGTCGCCGACGGGGCCCGGCTGGACCTGGCCGGGTACTATGCGCAGATCGAGAACCTCGACTGGAACCTCGGGCGCATCCGCGCAGCGCTGAGGCGGCTGAACATCGACGAGCACACGCACGTCGTGTTCTTCTCCGATCACGGGAACATGCTCGGCTCGCACGGGCAGAAGGAAAAGTCCAGCCCCTGGGAGGAGTCGATCCGGATTCCGATGGTCTTCGGCGGACTCCGCCAGACCCCGCTCGCCCGCGGGGGCGTCTGCGATGCGGTGATGAACCATGTGGACATCGCCCCGACGACGCTGGGGCTCTGCGGGATTCGCCCGCCGCAGTGGATGGTCGGGTACGACTACTCCCGCAACGCCCTGCCGAAGGACCACCCGCACTACCGCGCCGAACCGGACCGCTCCGCCGAGCCCCAGAGCGCCTACTGCCAGCAGATTCCCCGCAAGTTCCACCCGCACTCGGTGAACAAGCAGTGGCGCGCGGTGGTCACCCGCGACGGGTGGAAGTACGTCATCCAGCCCGGGCATGACTGGCTGATGCACGACCTCAACGAAGACCCCTGCGAGCAGGTCAACCTTGCCCACGACCGCGTCTTCGACGCCCGGCGCCAGGAGCTCCGCGCCCTGCTGGGCGACTGGATCCGCCGCACCGGCGACGAGTTCGACCTCCCGCCGGAGTAGCGTCCGGAAGAACTGCTTGGGATTCGGTGGATGTTCGGTAAGCTGGATGCTTGACTGAAAGGACTCGCCATGGGACGGGCAATGGAATCGGCGGAGCACCTCCCGGCGCGGCGCACGGAACGCAAGCTGGAGGAAAAGTTCGCGGCGCGGGAGGAGGCATGGCGGCGACGTCCGGCGATCCTCGAGACGGTGCACCGGGTGGTTTGCGGGGACGCCCGCGAATTCCCCGGGCTTCCGTCGGAGCCGTTCGCGCACCTCGTTGTCACTTCGCCGCCGTACTGGAACCTCAAGCCCTATCACCACGACCGCGGCGGGGCGCAGCTCGGGCACATCGCCGAGCGGCAGCAGTTTCTCGACGAGTTGGCGCGGGTCTGGAAGCGCTGCTACGCGGCGCTCGTGCCGGGCGGGCGCCTGTGCGTGGTCGTCGGCGACGTCTGCCGCTCGCGTCGGGCCCACGGGCGGCATCGCGTAGACCCGCTGCACGCTTACATTCTCGTGCAGTGCCAGGAGTTGGGCTTCGATCCGCTGGCGCCGATTCTCTGGTACAAGATTGCCAACATGGCCACGGAGGTCGCCGGGGGGGCGGGCTTTCTCGGCAAGCCCTACGAGCCGAACGCGATCATCAAGAACGACGTGGAGTATATCCTCCTGTTCCGCAAGCCCGGCGGCTACCGCCATCCGACGCAGGAGCAGCGCGATCTATCGATCATCCCGAAGGATGACTACCGCCGGTGGTTCCAGCAGGTCTGGACGGACGTGACCGGCGAGCCGCAGAAAGCCCACCCCGCTCCGTTTCCCGTTGAGGTGGCGCGGCGGCTGGTCGGGATGTTCTCCTTCGTCGGGGATACCGTGCTCGATCCCTTCTGGGGCGTCGGAAATACCACGAAGGCCGCGATGCAACTGTCGCGGTCTTCCGTCGGAATCGAAGTCGAGCCGGTCTACATCCAGCGAGCCCGGAAGGAGTTCTCCAACCATCTGTTCGGTCAGTCGGTGGAGTTTGTGTTCCCGCAGAGCAAAGAGGAGCCGGCATGAGCCCGAATCCGTCGGAGTTCATCGAGCATCTCAGGATGCATGGGTACCACCCCCGCTCGGATAAGCACTCGAACGCGCTGGCGATGGCGATCGCCCATGACCTCGTGGGCAACGGTCCGCTGATCGGCGCGAGATCTGCGGCGGGGGAACTTGTCTACGCACTGAATTTCACGCTGCGGGCCGGGCGAGCAGACTGGAACGTCGACCTGGTCTTCGGTCCGCCCGCCCTCGGTGAGCCGCGCCGACCTGACCCGCCGGCGACCATCCGCGAAGCTCTCCCGTCCGCCGTCCAGATCGCCGTCGAACTGAAATCCGTGATGACGGAACACCGCAAAGCGGTCAAGAATCGCAAGCGAGATCTCGAAGCGCACCATGAGCATGTCCACAACTACAACGGCCAAGCCATTGCCGGCGGCGTTTTCGTGGTCAACTGCTCCGGGACGTTCCGCTCGCCGCTGCGCTCGGAAGCGACGAGCCACAGGAACGTCGCCTCGCTGGTGGAGCATTGCGTGAGCGAACTTCGCTCCGTCTCGGGGCGCAGCGACGTCACCGGCTACGGGTTGGATGCGAAATGTGCACTGGTTGTCGAGACCGACAATGTGCGGCTTGAAGATGCCCGATACCTCACAACGCCGCCCGCCCCGGTCCTCGGCGACCCGCTCCATTACGACTGCTTCATCCGCACGCTCTGCGAGCAGTACCAGCGTCGGTGGCCTTGACCGGCTTCACCGGCAGAACCGGGCAGCCCTAGCCCCCAAGCTGCCTCCGCAAACCACGTCGCACGTTCAGCTTCGATCCGGGCACTCCCCTGCTCTTCGTTTCGTCGGGCGATTCTCCTTGCAGAATCGCCCGGGCGTGCCGATAATAGTGCAGAGGCAACCATGATCCGTCGACGCGACAGCCTGAGCCTGCTTCTAGCCCTCGCTCTTAGGTTGCGCTGACGGATCGCGGATCGATTCCGATTTCCAAGCTCCGCGATCTCGCCGATCGTGGAGCTTTTTTTACGCAAGGCGCGAAGCTCGATATCCCGCATTATTCACGTCCCCAGCCCATCTGCGCATAACAAAGGCCGCCAAAG
>CAYTQL010000206.1:0-5767 GCA_964439555.1 uncultured Planctomycetaceae bacterium
CATAGAACATGCCGGCTCGAACAGCGGGACGAACCTTCATCACGCCACCTCGTGGACGGGAAAACCTCTGCACGAATCGTCTCTATGCGATATAGTATGCGCTCCCACCAGGGAAGTTCCAAGACAGGCAGGCAGTATGAGCCCCGAAGACGACAAACTCTCCGCCCACGACGCGCTGGCGAACATGGCCGACGGGAACCACCCCGCGCCCGCGGACCCCGAGGCGCCCGAGCCCGCCGCGGACCCGGACGACGACCTGCAAACCCCCGACGACGACGAACTCGCCGCCGGTGACTACGGCGCGGAAGCCGAAGAGCCCGCCGCGGTCGGCCTTGGCGCCCCCGCCGACGAACCGCCCGCAAGCCCCGAGGCCCGCAAGGCCCGCGCCGCCAGTTTCGTCCGGCGCTCCCAGGTCGCCCAGAACCAGCAGATGAAGCAGTTCATGATCCCCCTGCTGATGACCGTCGGCGGACTGCTGATGCTCATTGGGCTGCTCGTGCTCGGCCTGGCGAGCTCCGAAGCCCTGCGCGACGCCTTCACCATCGACGACGACAACCCCCTCGTCGCCCACGGGATCCTCTTCGGGATCGTTTCCCTGCTCCTCTCGGTGATCCTGGTGCTCGGCGGGTTCCTCTTCCGCATGGAGCTGCGACACAAGGGCGCCCGCTAGGACCCGGCGTAGAATACTCGCATGATGACCCCCATCGAGGACATCCTCAGCGACCTCGCCGCCGGGCGGATGATCGTCCTGGTCGACGACGAATCCCGCGAAAACGAGGGCGATCTGGTCTGTGCGGCCGAGGCGGTCACGCCCGAGCAGATCAACTTCATGGCGAAGTTCGGGCGCGGAATGATCTGCGTCCCCCTGACCAACGCCCGCGCCGACGAACTCGCCCTGCATCCGCAGGTCTCGGAGAACACCGCCCTGCACGGGACCGCCTTCACCGTCACCGTCGACGCCGCCGCCGGCGTGACCACCGGCATTTCCGCGGCCGACCGGTCCCGGACGGTGCAGGTCCTCGCCGACGACGCCTCGGGGCCCTCCGATCTCGTCCGCCCCGGGCACATGTTCCCTCTTCGCGCCCGCGACGGCGGGGCGCTGGTCCGCGCCGGGCAGACCGAGGGCGCCGTGGACCTCTGCCGCCTCGCGGGCGTCAAGCCGTCGGCGGTGATCTGCGAGATCATGAACGACGACGGCACGATGGCCCGTCGCGGCGACCTCGAGCAGTTCTGCCGGCGCCACGAGCTGAAGATGTGCTCGGTCGCCGATATCATCCGCCACCGCCTCCGCTCCGAGCGGCTCATCGAGCGGGCGGTGGAAATTCCCCTCAACACCAAGGCCGGCGACTTCCGCCTGATCGCCTACACCTCCGTGGTGGACCCGGAACCGCACCTGGCGCTGTGCATGGGCGGGGTCGGCGACCTCGACGAGGAGGGCAAGCCGATCCCCCACGAGGAGCCCGTGCTGGTCCGCGTGCACAGCGAATGCCTCACCGGCGACGTGCTCGGCTCGCTGCGCTGCGACTGCGGCCCGCAGCTTCAGACCGCCCTCGAGGCGGTCGCGGCCGCGGGGAAAGGCGCGGTGATCTACGTCCGCCAGGAAGGGCGCGGCATCGGTCTGATCAACAAGCTCCGCGCCTACAAGCTCCAGATCGAGCAGGGCATGGACACCGTCGAAGCGAACACCCACCTCGGCTTCGAGGCCGACCGCCGCGACTACGGCATCGGCAACCAGATCCTCCGCGACCTCGGGCTCACCCGGCTGCGGATCATGACCAACAACCCCCGGAAGATCTACGGGCTGGAGGGCTTCGGCCTCCAGATCGTCGAACGCGTCCCCATCGAGATTCCCGCCGGCGAGCACTCCCGGACGTATCTCCAGACGAAAAAGGACAAGCTCGGGCACATGCTCGATAACCTCTAGCGCTCGCGGAACGGCTCGCATTGCGGAGCGACGCCGTCTACCATCTCACACCGGCCCCGGACGCCCCGGACGCCGCCGATCGGAACTCCGCAATCCGCAATCCTACGACCCCCCGGAGCCCCATGTCCTGGACCGTGACCGAGGCCGAACTGCCGTTTGAGGACCCCGATACGCTTTCAACCGTCTTCACCGTGGGCAACGGGGCCGCGTGCACGCGCGGGACGCCGGCGGAGCAGCGCTTCGAGGCATTTCGCGGGGTGTACGTCAGCGGGCTCTATACGCGGGCGGGGTACGGGCTGATCTACTTCATGCAGGCGCCCGACTGGCTGCCCGTCGTGCCGACGGTCGGTGGGACGCCGATGGACTGCGCCGCCTCCGAGCGGGAACTGGACATGCACCGCGGCGTGCTCACGCGCCGGGCAACCTTCACCGGCGGCGGGACCACGCTGCGGTTGATCGAACGGCGCTTCGCCTCCCTCGCCCGGCCGGGGCTGATGGCCCAGCAGGTTGAGGTCGAGCGCGTCGAGGGCGGCGAGGTCGAACTGCTGCTCGCGCTCGACGGCGAGGTCCGCAGCCACCCCGCCAAGTACTACACCCCGGGGCAGATGCCCAACGCCGGCGAGGACGGGCTGAAACTCAGCGACATCGAAACCATGAATGCCGAGGGAGAACGGGCCCGCGTGACGCTCGTCTCCCGCCAGACGAACAAGACCGCCGGCGCCGAGGCGCGCATCCGCCAGAGCGCCGGCGCCGCGTGCCCCGCGGCCGATCGTGTTGCCGGAGGCCGGGCCGGGCGAGCGTTCCGCGTCGGTCCCGACGCGTCGGGGGCGACCTTCGAGAAGCTCACGCTCCTGACCGGCGGTCCGCTGGAACCGCGGGCGAGCCTGGACGAGCTCGACGACTTCCCGACCGAACTGGACGCCTCCGGGGCGGCATGGGAGCCTTTCTGGGACGTCGCCGACGTGCGCATCGAGGGAGACGCGGTCGCACAGAAGGCCGTCCGCTACGCCCTCTGGTCCACGCGCATCGCCGCGCCGGACGACGGCGGCGCTTCCAGCATCGGCGCGAAAAACCTCACCGGCGACTGGTATCGCGGGGCGGTGTTCTGGGACATGGAGATGTACCAGCTCTCCCTGCTCTCGTCGACCGCGCCGCAGCTCGCCCGCAACCACATCCGCTACCGCCATCGCCGCCTCGACGCCGCGCGCACCCTCGCCGCCCAGGACGGGTACGCCGGGGCTCGGTTCCCGTGGCAGTCGTACGGGACGGGGCTGGAGGAGCCGCCCGTGCTCGGGGGCTTCCTCTACCAGCAGGTGCACATCAACGTCGCGGCGCCCTGGGGCGTCCTCCAGCATTATGACCTCACCGGCGACGACGCCATGCTTCGCGGCGCCGGGCTGGAGGTGCTCGCCGAGCAGTGCCGCTACTGGCGCAGCCGGATCACCCCCGGCGACGACGAACGTGGACATATCCTGGACGTCTGCGGGCCGGACGAGACCCATCCGGGAATCGACGACAACGCCTACACCAACCGCATGGTCAGCTACGTGCTGACCCGCTCGGCCGAGCTGGCCGCGGCGACCGACGCGGAGACCCGCGAGCGGCTCGGGCTCGACGACGCCGAACTCGCCCGCTGGCGCGACGCGGCGGAGACCCTCCACGTGCCGACGCTGGACGGCGACGTGCCCGCGACCTTCGCCGGGTACGCCGAGGTCCCCGAACCCGGCGGCGCGACCGACGAGACCGGAACCGCCAAGACCCGGAACCACAAGCAGGCCGACACGCTCATGCTCCTCCAGGCGATTCCCTGGGCCTTCGAAGCCCACACGGCCGGGGGGATGTTCGATGAGTACGCCCCGCTGTGCTCGCAGACCAGCAGCCTGTCGCTCTGCTCGCACGCGCTGGCGGCGATCCGTCTCGGACGCCACCGCGACGCGAGGAAGTACTTCGATTCGGCGGCAAGGGTGGACCTGGCCGACCAGTACGGCAACACGCGGCACGGCGTCCACGGCGCCGGCGAGGGCGGCGTGTGGATGGCGGCGGTGCACGGCTTCGGCGGGCTCAGCGCGACGCCCGACGGCGTCCGCGTGAACCCGAGGCTTCCGCCGGAGTGGACGCGCATGGCGTACGGTTTCGTGCTCCGCGGCCAGCCGATCCGCGTGACGGTGGACGCCGAGGAGCTCAACGTCGCCAACCGCGGGTCCGAGCCGGTCAACCTGACCGCGGCCGGTCAGGCGCTGACGCTCGGCCCGGCCGAGTCCGTGACGATTCCCCACCAGCCGAACTGGGCGCCCGGCCGGCTGGAGGCGGTGATCTTCGATCTCGACGGCGTCCTGGTGAGCACGGATCGCTTCCACTACCTCGCGTGGAAGGAACTCGCCGACGCCGAAGGGCTCGCATTCGACGAGACGGTCAACCACCGCCTTCGCGGCGTCTCCCGCGCCGAGAGCCTCCGGCGGATTTACGAGCACAACGAACTCGATCCGCCGACCGGCGAAACCTTCGAGGCGTTGACCGACCGCAAGAACGCCCGGTACGTCGAGTACATCTCCGGGATGACGCCCGAGGACATCCTGCCCGGGGCCCTGGAGTTGCTGCGGGGGCTCCGCGAGCACGGCGTGAAGCTGGCCGTCAGCTCCGCGAGCCGCAACACCCCGCTGGTGCTGGAGCGAACCGGGCTGGTCGAGTGGTTCGACGCCGTCATCGACGGCAACTGCGTCACCCGCTCCAAGCCGGACCCGCAGGGGTTCACCTACGCCGTCCAGCGCCTCCGCGCCCTACCGTGGAACTGCCTGGGCATCGAGGACGCCGCCAGCGGGGTCGAGGCGATCCACCGCGCCGGGATGCTCGCCGTCGGCGTCGGCTCGCAGAACGCCGAGGCGGAGCTGCGCGTGGAGGCGACCGCCGACCTCTCGGCCGAGGGGCTGGCGGACTTCTGGCGTCGCACCCCCAACCACCTCAACCCCTATCTCGAGCGGAACATCCGCAAGGCGGCCAAAGAAGTGCAGGACGGGTACGCGGAGGTGAAGCCGACCGGCTAGGGCCGGATCGCCGGTCCGGGTTCCCGTCTTATTCCACCGTCACGCTCTTGGCGAGGTTGCGGGGCTTGTCGACGTTGCAGCCGCGCAGCACGGCGGCGTGATACGCGAGCAGTTGGAGGGGAATGACCGTCAGCAGCGGCTGAAGGGCCTCGGGGCAGTCGGGGATGTAGATCACGTGGTCGGCGTAGCGTTCGATCTGCGTATCGCCCTCGGTGGCCACGGCAATCACCGCGCCCTGTCGCGCGCGGACTTCCTCGATATTGGAGATGATCTTGTCGTACGTGTAGCAACGCGGCGCGGCGAAGACCACCGGCATGCCCTCGGAGATCAGGGCGATCGGTCCGTGCTTCATCTCGGCCGCGGGGAGACCCTCGGCGTGAATGTAGCTGATCTCCTTGAGCTTCAGGGCGCCTTCGAGGGCGATGGGGTAGTTGTACCCGCGCCCGAGGAACAGCCAGTTCTCGCGGTCGATGTACTGCGAGGTGATCTCCCGGATGCGGGCGGATTGCTCAAGGACCGTCGCCATCTTGTCCGGAATCGCGTCCAGTTCGCGGAGGAAGCGTTCCATCATCGGCTGGGACATCAGCCGCCGACGTCCGAGCATCAGCGCCATGAGCGTCTGGACGACGAGCTGACAGGTGAAGGCCTTGGTCGAGGCGACGCCGATTTCCGGTCCGGCGTGGAGGTAGACGCCCGCGTCGGTCTCCCGGGCGATCGTCGAGCCCACGACGTTCACGATGCCCAGCGCCAGGGCGCCCTTCTCCGTCGCCTCGCGCAGGGCGGCGAGCGTGTCGGCCGTCTC
>CAYTQL010000207.1:0-3958 GCA_964439555.1 uncultured Planctomycetaceae bacterium
TCACTCTCCGCCGCGAAAGCGACGCCCCGCCGCTGACCCCCGACCCCCCCGCGCGACCCATGACGCCCGTGAAGCCGTAGGGCCCGGGGCCGGCCGCTCGGAGCCGGCGACTACTTCCGCACCGTGCCGTACTGGAACCCTTCACGCGACCAGACCACCTTGCCGGCGCGGGTGACCTCCATCGCCTTTCCGTTGGTGGTCAGCAGCGTGTTCCCGTTGCGTAGCCGGTAGGCGTCGCCCAGGTTCTTGGCGGCGTGCTTCCAGACGACTCTCCCCGCCGGCGAGATCTCCGCGGCTCCCTCGTTCAGTTCGCTGACCAGCGTGTTCCCGTTGCCCAGGCGCTGGGCGGAATAGACCTGCTGTCCGTTCCACGACCAGACCGTCTTGCCCGTCGGGCTCACCTCGATAGCGCCCTTGAGGTGGCCGATGAGCGTATTGCCGTTCACGAGGCGCTGCACGTCGGTGCAACTGCTCGGAGTCTTGTGACGCCAGACTTCCTTACCCGCCCGGGTCACCTCCAGCGCCTTTGACCCCGAGTAGTCCGCGATCAGCACGTTGCCGTCGGGAAGCTGCTTGGCGCTGAGGCAGTTGCCCTTGTGGCTCCAGACCTCCTTGCCCTGCCGGTTCACCTCGATAACCTTGTTGTCCGAGTACGCCGCGATCAGCACGTTGCCGTTGCGGAGTTTCTCGGCCGTCCAGCAGCCCTTGGCGCTGTGGGACCAGATCTCCTTGCCCGCGGGGTTGAGTTCCTTAACGGTGTTGGCGTAGCCGGTGGCGATCAGGATGTTCCCGTGGAGGAAGCTCCCCTCGGCGCCGAGGTCCAGCGGGTGGGCGAGCTTCGCGGTTGCGGCGTTCTTCTCGATCCAGGTTTTCCACCGGGCGAGGGCCTTTTCGCGCGCGGGTTTTTCGGCGTAGGCCACGAAGGAAAGCTCCGCCTTCGTCAGGGCGCGGAGCACGGCGTACGCGCGGGAGCGGACCTCGACGTGGTTGCCGCCCATCAGGTTCACCAGGGCGGGCAGGCAGCGGCGGTCCCCCGCCTCCGCGAGGCCCGTCGCCGCCGCCAGGGCCACGTGGGGGTCCTTGTCCTTCTGCAGCGCCACCAGCGGCTCGAGCGACTCGCCCGCCTTCGAGAGCACCCCCGCCAGCGCCCGCGCCGCGGCGGAGCGGACCGCGGGGTTCCCGGAGCTCCTGGCGGCCTTGGACAGCGCGTCGGCGTCGCCGGGGCGGGCGGTGATCCGCAGTGCCCGGGCGAGTTGGGAGCGGGCGTAGTCCTCGGCGAGGGGAATCGCCCGGAGCACCGGGCCGGCGAGCCCGGGGAGCTTCTTCTTCTCGATCAGCCGTCCGCAGGCGTAGAGGATCTGGAGTATCTTGCCCTCGTGCGAATCCAGCACGTGCCGGGCCCGGGCGGCCTTTTCCATGTCCTCCGACTTCAGCGCCGCCACCAGCGCCTCGCGCGGGAGTTGGGGCATGGCGATCAGCGCGCGGGTGGCGGCGTCCCGGGCGCGCCAACTGTCGGCCCCGAGCCCGGCGACCAGCTCCATCACCCGCCGGCGCTGTTCGGCCGTGGGGTGCATGCCCTCGAGACAGGCGGAGACGCCCCTGGCGTCCGCCTCGAAGCCGTGGGTCTTGAGCAGTTCCGTCTCGGTCGGGACCGGCTTGACCGGCTTGCCTTCTTCCGGCTGCGGCTCGGCGACCAGCCTGACCAGATCGGCCTGGGCGCAGCGCCCCCCCGCGGCCGGGGCGACCAGCAGCAACGCCAGAAGGACGGGAATGATGGCTTTCAGGGGAGCCTCCGCGCAGAGGTCTGCTGCCTGACTACTGTATCAGGTTAGACCCGCCGCCGGCGGGCAAGTTCCGTGGTCGCTTGCATCGGTGCGGTGCGTCGCTAGCATTGGGAGGCATGACTACCGACCGACCCGGCGGCGCGTCGCGCCCCAACATCGTGCTCATCCTCGTCGACGACATGGGGTACTCGGACATCGGCTGCTACGGCGGGGAGATCGACACGCCCCACCTCGACCGCCTCGCCTCCGGCGGCGTGCGGTTCAGCCAGATGTACAACGCCGCGCGCTGCTGTCCGACCCGGGCGAGCCTGCTCACCGGGCTCTACCCCCACCAGGCGGGCGTCGGGCAGATGGTCAAGGACCGCGGCGCCCCGGCGTACCAGGGCTACCTCAACGATCGGTGCGTCACGATCGCCGAGGCGCTCAAACCCGCGGGCTACCGGACGTACATGTCCGGCAAGTGGCACGTCGGGGGGGGCTACGACGTCCGCCGCCCGGAGAGCTGGCGTCCCGGCGACCCGACGCACCCCACGCCGGTCCAGCGCGGCTTCAACGAGCACTACGGCACCCTCTGCGGGGCGGGGAGCTACTGGAACCCGCCGACCCTCGCCCACAACGACCGCTTCCTGACGGTGGACGACCCGAGCTACTACCTCACCGACGCGATCAGCGAGAACGCCTGCCGGATGATCCGCGCCGGCGCGGAAAGCGAAGACCCCTTCTTCCTGTACGTCGCCTACACCGCCCCCCATTGGCCGCTGCACGCGCCGCAACGGGTCATCGACAAGTACCGCGGCCGCTACGCCGCCGGATGGGACGCGACCCGCACCGCCCGCCACGAAAGGCTCAAAGGCGACGGGACGCTCGACGCGCGATGGGACATCTCCCCACGCGACCCGGAGGTCGCCCCGTGGGAAGAGGCGCCCGACAAGGACTACGAGGACGCCCTGATGGCGACCTACGCGGCGATGATCGAGATGATGGACGCCGGGGTCGGGCGCATCCTCCGCCAACTCGAACAGCAGGGAATCGCCGACGACACGCTGGTGATGTTCCTGGCCGACAACGGCGGGTGCCACGAATTCATCGGGTATCGGAGCCACTGGGCCGAACGTCTCCAGCGACAGACCGTCACCGGCAAGGACGTCATCGTCGGGAACGCCCCGGGCCTGCTGCCCGGCTCGGACGTGACCTACCAGAGCTACAACCGCCCGTGGGCGAACGTCAGCAACACGCCCTTCCGCCTGCACAAGCATTGGGTGCACGAGGGAGGCATCTCGACGCCGCTGATCGCCCATTGGCCCAACGGCGGGCTCGCCGGGGGCCAACTGAGCCACCAACTCGCCCACGTGATCGACCTGATGCCCACCTGCCTCGACGCGGCCGGGGCGAGCTACCCCGAAGCCCGGCACTCCAACCCGCTGCCCGCGTTGCCCGGGCGGAGCCTGCTGCCGAACTTCCGCGCGCCGGGGCAGACCGAGGAGCGGACGATCTACTGGCAGCACGAGGGCAACTGCGCCATGCGCGAAGGAGACTGGAAGCTGGTCCGCCGGTTCCGCGGGCCCTGGGAACTGTACAATGTTCGCAAGGACCGCACGGAGCTCCGCGACCTCGCGGCGGGCGAGGCCGACCGCCTGGCGACCATGGAAGCCGCCTGGTCCCGCTGGGCCGAGCGCATCGGCGTCATCCCGCACGAGCAACTCGTGAACCAGTAGAGACAACCCCGGACCCCGAAGAACAGAGGCCCCGGAGAGCGGAGGCGGCCGCGGGCGAATGCCCGCCTTCGACTTCGCCGGGCTCCGCGACCTGTGCGACCAAACGCCATCAGCCAATGGAAGATATCCGCGTCAATCCGCAGGTGACCGTCCCGGGCGACGAGATCGAGCTGGAGTTCGTCCGCTCCTCCGGTCCCGGCGGTCAGAACGTCAACAAGGTCGCCACGGCCGTTCAGTTGCGGTTCGACGCGGCGAACTGCCCTTCCCTCCCCGATCGCGTGCGGAAGCGGTTGCTCAAGCTCGCCGGCTCCAAGGCGACGCAGTCGGGCGAAGTGGTCATCGACGCCCGGCGCTTCCGCACCCAGAGCCGCAACCGCAAGGACGCGATCAAGCGGTTTGAGGAACTCCTCCACCGCGCGGCCAGGAAGCCCAAAAAACGCCGCCGCACGAAGCCCACCA
>CAYTQL010000207.1:3968-5763 GCA_964439555.1 uncultured Planctomycetaceae bacterium
GGCGCCGCCGCCTGAAGAAGAAGCGTCGCCGCGGCGAGATCAAGAAACTCCGCAAGCCCCCCCGCCGCGACGAATAGCCCCCACCGGACGACCCGGGCCCCGAGCCTGCGTTCCGCGGGCAGCGAAGCCGATCGCCCTACCGCTGTTTCATCCCGAACAGGTCGCGTTTGCGGTCGAGGTAGTCGAGGTAGTCGTCCGGGTCCACGTTCGGCGGACAGCGGTGGTCGCAGAAGGGGATGAACCCGCCGCCCTCCACGTGGGGGACCAGCGATTCGAGGTAGCGGTCGATGGCCTCTCGCCCGGCAGCGAGCTGCATCTTGTCCACGCCGCCCATGATCCGAAGCTCGGACCCCCAAAGCTCCAGCGCCGCGCCGGGGTGTCCGCTCCCGTTGATCTCCCACGGGAACATCGTGTTCAGTCCGGCCGAGAGAAAGCCCGGAATCAGCGGCCGGACGTCGCCGTCGGAGTCGGTGTACCAGACGTCCACGCCGGCGTTGGCGAGCTTCTCGCCGATCCGCTTGTACCGCGGAACGATCACCTGCTCGAAGAAGCCCATGCTCACCAGCGGGCCGGTGTTGCAGGAGATGTCCTCCCAGCCGGTGGCGAAGTCGAAGTCGATGTGCGGGAGGAGCTGGTCCAGCGAGTGCTCGACGAGCCGACAGACGGTCTCGACCATGTCCTCGACCATTTCCGGGTAGTCGAAGACGGCGTAGGCGAGCCCCTCGACGGTAAGCAGATTGCGGATTTTGCCGATCATCGACCCGCACCCGACGCCCAGCGGGTAGTCGCGGTCCCCGTCGGTGAGGCCCTTGCGGCGTCGGACATCGTCGATGTCGATGATCCGGGCGGGGTCGTCCAGGCGAAGCCGCTCGTCCCGCACTTTCTCCCAGTCCTCGGGCCTCTTGATCTGCGAGTCGGTGAAGTGCGGGATCGTGCTGTGCCCGTCCCTGGGCACCTCGCCGGTGAGCCCCTCGGCGTTCTGGACGATCCGCGTCTGCTCCGTCTCGCCGATGACCTTCTCTTCGAACTGCGGGTGCAGCCAGGTATTTCCGGCGACCTGGTCGATGCGGTCGAAGCTGAAAAAGTGGTCGGCCTCGGCGTTGGTGGTGATTCCGTGCTCGCGGAACAGGGCCCACTGGTCGAAGCACTCCCGCCAGTAGCCGAATTCCATGTTGAAGCACCGGTCCACCGGACGGCGGTGCATCTGCGCAACGAACCGCTCCCGGTCCGTCATCTCGCCCGGCCACTTCTCTCGGATGGGGTTCATGGATTGGGATTCCGCTCGGGTGTGGTGTTCCTTCGACGCCTCGTGACCTCGGTCCTTGGCGGCCGTCGGCCTCGCGCCGTGCGTCGCAGGTGCTGCACGAAGCACGAAGCGACGCGCCTCAGAGGTACTTGCTCACGAGGACGCCGAGTTCCTGCGCGGCGACGGGGGCGATCTTGTCGCGCTGGGACCAGATGCCCAGTTCCAGGGCGTCGTGGGCGGGGCTGGGGGTCTCGGCGATCTCGTCGAATCGGCGGATCGCCTCGCGCATCAGGTCGATCGCGTTGGCGGTGGCGGCCTGGAGGTTCGAGAGGATCTCCTTGAGCAGTTCGTGCTTGTCCAGGTCGCCCGGATTCGGGCGCCAGCAATCGTAGTCGCTGGCCAGGCAGACCACGGCGTAGCTCAGTTCCGCCTCGCGGGCGAGCTTCGCCTCGGGCATCACGGTCATCCCGATCAGCGAACCGCCCCACTGGCGGTGCATCTCGCTCTCGGCCCGGGTGGAAAACGCCGGACCCTCCATGCAGACGTACG
>CAYTQL010000208.1:0-5696 GCA_964439555.1 uncultured Planctomycetaceae bacterium
CCCGGCGTGCTGATGATCGAGGCGGCGGCCCAACTGGTCAGCTACTACGTGATGAGCAAGGCCGACCGGGACGGGTTCCTGGGCTTCGGCGCCGTCGACGGGGTGAAGTTCCGCGGCTCGGTCACGCCCGGTCAGCGAATCACCTTCCTGGGCAAGATGATCGAGGAACGCCCCCGGCGGTGCATCGGCGCGACCCAGGGCTTCGTGGACGAAAACATGGTCTACCAAGGCACGATCACGGGGATGTGGATCTGATTTTGCGGCCGGGGCGCCACAGCCGTGCCGCACGGCGGATGCGTATCGTCCCGGGTTCGGGGTCCGGGAGTCGTTTCTCGCGGTCCGACAGTGTGTTAGGCTGGGGGCATGCCCGAGGGAACGTCTGATCTCGACGCGCTGTTCGAGCATCGCGTGGACTTCGCCGAGCCGCCGACGCCCGAGACCCTCGACGACCTTCCGCCGCGCCGTGGACTGGCGCTGCTGCTGGGCGACGACGACGTCCCGATCCAACTGCTCCCCGCGGCCGACATGCGGGCCCGCGTGCGCAACCGCATCCGCGAGGACGACGCCGACGGGCCCTCGCGGCGGGTGAACTTGCGGACGATCCTCCGGGCGGTCCGCTACCGCCTGACGCACAGCCCCTTCGAGACGGACCTGTTCTACCTCCGCGCCGTCGCCGCGCTCTGGCCGAAGACGTGGCCGAAGCTGGTGGCGTGGAAGCCGCCGTGGTTCGTTCACGTGGAGCCCGGCGCCGCGGCGCCGCACTTCGCCCGAACGCGGGAGGTCCTCGCCGACGAGGGGCGCTACTTCGGGCCCTTCCCGGACGGGAAAAGCGCCGACGCCTTCATCGCCGCCCTCCAGGACGGGCTGGACCTCTGCCGTGACATCCAGTGCCTCCGCCGCGCCCCGCATGCCCAGCCTTGCGCCTACGCACAGATGGGCCGCTGCCGCAAGGTCTGCGACGGGACGGCGCCCCTGAGCGAGTACCGCCAGGTCGTCGCCGCCGCGGCCGATTTCGCTGCGGGCGACCGGGAGACGATCCGCGCCAAACTGCACGAACGGATGCAACAGGCCGCTGCAGAGCTGGCCTTCGAGCGGGCGGCCGGGCTGAAGAAGCGCCTCGCGTCCCTCGCAACGCTCGACGAGCCCGTCTACGCCGAGGTCGCGCCGATCGGGCAGTTCCGCTTCGTGATGGTCCAGGGCGGACGGGGCACCCGGCAGGCGCGGGCGTTCCTGATCGACCGCGGCGTCATCGACGGCCCGGTGGTCCTGGACTACCCGACGCGTGCGGAGCAACTCGAGACGGTGTGGGAGCGCTTCGCCGCGCTTCGGGGCCCGCGGGCCCGGGCGGATCGCTACCAGCGCTACGCGATGGGCCTGATCGGCCGGGCGATGTACGGCTCGCCGCGCCTGCGCGGGCTGCTGCTCCGCGCCGAATCCGTCCCGGACGCGCCCGCCCTGGGCTCGGCGATCGACGCCGCCCGCGACGTGCTGGGCCTGACCGTCCCGAAGCCCAAGCCCGAGACGCCCGCGAAGTCGAAGTAGTCGATACCCGGAACCTTCGCGCCGCGAATGAGTACTATGGATGGCGGCTGGCGCATGCCGAACGTGGACGCAGCCCGCGCATCGCGGTGATCGTCCAGCCGGTACGAGTCAACGAGCCAGCGGATCAACGAGACGTATGCCTCTTCTCCGGGCAATCCGACGCCTGTTCCCGCACCGCCGCCGGCGGTTCTGGCGGTACGTCTCGCCGCGTCGGCGGGGGATGGGTTTCCTGCTGCTGGCGCTGCTGGGCGTGCTGCTGCTGGGGTACGTGCACCTGACCAACGATCGGCGCATCCGCCGCCAGGCCGAGCGCGAGCTCGAGCGGATGACCGGCTGCCTTGTCTCGATTCACGAAGCCCATTTCAGCCTCTTCAACGGGGTGAAGCTCTCCGGGCTTCAGGTGCGCCTCCCCGAGGACCCGAGCCCCAAGCCGTTCCTGCACGCCGAGCACGTGCTCATCCGCCACCGTCCGTGGTCGCTGGTGACCCATCGCCGGCTCGTGCCGGTCGAGATCATCTGCTTCGACACCACCGTCACCAACGTCATCCGTCCCGAGGGCATCTCCAGCACCGAGCAGTTGGCGATGCAGTCCGACGTGCGTTTCGCCGGCGGGCTCGACGGTCCGCTGCCGACCATCCGCGTCCGCGACGGGCGCCTGCACACCGTCGTCGCCGGCTCGGACATGGACAACCCGGCCGAGGTCCGCCTGAACATGGCGATGGTTCCCGCCGGCGAGAGCAGTTACCGCGTGAGCTTCATGGAGCCGACCGGGACCGGCGGCGGCGAGCGGGTCAAGGGCTCGGCCTTGCTGGAACTGGGCACCGGCGAGGTCAGCGAGGTCAGCGGGTACGTTCCGGCGTCCAAGCTCGGCAGCGCCCTTCCGCCGGAGTACGCCAGGAAGTTCTCCCGGTGGCTCGAGGAGGGGCTCAACGTCCCCGGCGGGTTCGAGCCGGTCAGCGTGCTGGACGAGGAAGGCCTGCTGCGGGTGCGGCTTTCGGACCTGTCGATGCGCCTCAAGGACGTCTACGGCAAGCTCGGGCTCAGCGGCATCGAGGGCGAGATTCTCTTCGACGAGGAGGGCGTGACGCTCGAGGACATCCGCGGGACCATTCCGGCGGCCGGGGGGGCGCGGTTCCGCATCTGGGGGCGCTACCGCGGACACGAGCCCGAGAGCCCCTTCACGCTGAAGGTGGAGGTCGCGGGCATGGTGCTTCCGGAGCGGCGCGAGGTCTCGGGGCCGCTGCTGAAAGTGGTTTCGGACTTCGACCGCTTCTTCGCTCCGGAGGGCAGCATGGACATCTCCGCCACACTGGAGCGTTCGACCGAGGGCGGGGAGGTCGATTACAGGGGCATTCTCCGCCCGCAGGAGATGACCGTCACCTTCCATCGCTTCCCGTACACCATCGACGGGGTCAAGGGCGAGATCGCATTCAACACCGAGGGGCTGGAACTCAAGAAGATCATCGGGCGTCGCGGAAAGGCGACCGTCGAGATCACCGGCACGGTGGCCGACACGCCCGACAACGTGCCCTTCGACGTGGCGGTGGTCGCGCGGGACCTCCCCCTCGATGAGCATCTCCGCAAGGCACTGCCCCGGGACATCTCCTATCCGACGGTCTGGGAAGACTTCGGGCCCTCCGGGCGGCTGGCCGAGGCGAGGGCCCACATCTGGCACAAGACCGGGGGCCGGGAGCACGCGAACGTCACGTTGAGCTTCGACGGCCGGGCCGCGGCGACCTTCCACCGCTTTCCCTACCGCCTGGAGAAGCTCACCGGGCGCGTCAAGGTCACCGGGCGGACGGTGGAACTGAAGAACATTGGCGGGCGGCGCGGCGAGGCGGTCGTCCGTATCGACGGCGAGGTGGTCAACCCCGGGCGCCAGAACGAGAGTCTCGAGCTGGACCTGTCCGTCGAGAAGCTCCCGCTCGACGACGCCCTCCGCGCCGCCCTGCAAACCCAGGGGCGCGAGATGCTCGCCGCCCTCAACGCCTCCGGCACGATCGACACGGGGACCGCCGAGATCAGCCAGTCGGCCGAGGGAGAGCTGGATTTCCGCATCGACGGGCAATTCACCGGGCTGACGCTCCGCCCGCAGGCGTTCCCCTACACAATCACCCACGCGGCCGGGGACGTGACGATTACGCCCCGGCGCGTCCTGGTGGGGAAGCTCAGCGGACGGCACGCGAGCAGCGCGATCGAGGCGAGCGGGCAGTTCATCCTCCACGAAAAGGACCTCGGCGTCGACCTGGCGGTCTCGGTGAAGAACCTGCTGTTCGACAAGGAGCTCCACGCCGCCCTGCCCGACAACGCCCGCGCCGCGTGGGCGCGCCTGAACCCCCGAGGCCGGGCGAACCTGCAAATGACCTACCGGGATGCCGCCCCCGATCCCGAGGATGCCGAGGACTACACGATCACCCTCGATCCGCGGGGCATGAGCCTGAAGTACGAGGACTTCCCCTACCCGCTGGAGAACGTCACCGGGACCGCGGTGATCCGCCCGGACGGGGTGACGTTGAAGGACTTCCAGGCCGGCGACGAGAAGCAGAACCTGACGCTGGACGGGACCGTCGCCATCGATGCGGACGTCGCCGGGGCCCGGTTCACAAAGGTCCGCGCCCGCAACCTGCCGATCGACGAGACGCTGATGGCCGCGTCACCGCCGGCGCTGGCGAACCTGCTCAAGCGTTTCGGGCGCGGCGGCACGCTGGATGTGGCGCTGAAGCGACTGACCCTCTCGACGCCCGGGCCGAGGACCCGCCCGGCCGCCTCGCCGGCGACCGCCCCGGCGACGGGCCCGAGCGACCGCCCGCTGCACTGGAGCCTGGAGGGGCGCATCGGCGTCGAGGAGGCCAGTGCGGACCTGGGCTTCGGGACCAAGAAGCTCACCGGGGCGTTTACCGGGACGATGGGCAACGCCGGGGAGGGGCTGGCGATCGACGGCGCGGTCGAGATGGACCGCATCAGGGTTGGTTCGCACACGGCCACCGAGCTCAGCGGCAAGTTCGTCAAGCGTCCCTCGAGCTCGCTTCTGCGGATCGAGAAGCTCACCGGCAAGGCGTACAAGGGCAAGCTGGCCGGGCGGGCGGAGGTGCGCCTGGGCGAGAAGGTCAGCTACGGCCTGCGTCTCGCCTGCGACGCGGTCCGCCTGGAGGCGCTCGCCGCGGCCGGGGGGGCGGCGGAGGACGATATCGCCGGACGGCTGACCGGCGAGCTGCGGCTGGTCGTCCCCGGCGACCTTGACGAGCAGCGCCAGGGCGTCGGGACGTTGAAGATTTCCCGCGGCAAGCTCTACCGGCTCCCGGTCATGCTGGGGTTCCTGCACGTGATCTACCTCTCCCTGCCCGGCGACGCCGCCTTCACCGACGGGGAGGTCCGCTACCGGCTCAAGGGCGATACGCTGATCTTCGAGGAGATTTACCTTCGCGGCTCGGCGTTGTCGGTGGTTGGCTCGGGCACGCTCGGGCTCCAGAAGGAGACGCTGGATTTGACCTTCATGGCCGGGCCTCCGCAGAAGATCCCCCGCATGAGCGAGCTGGACGACCTGGTGAAGATCCTGCTGCGCGAGCTGCTGGAGATCCGCGTCACCGGGACGCTCTCGAAGCCCCGGATGCGGACGGTCTCGCTCAAGAGCCTCGAGGGGGTCGCCAAGAAACTCTTGAATCCGGGCTCGGGGTCTGGCTAGGGTCTGCCGCTGTCCGCGGCGGCGCGGGCTTCTTTCGGCGTCGCCGCCGATTCCAGAGCAAGGGAGACTCCATGGGCAAGGTCGGTATCATCGGCGGCAGCGGACTGGGCGATGCACTCTTCGGCGAGGCCCGGGCCGAGCCCGTTGCAGTCACCACGCCGTTCGGCGCGCCTTCCAGCGACATTCTCCAGGCGGAGTGGGGCGGGGCGGAGGTGGCGATCCTCAACCGCCACGGTGACGGGCACCTGCTCAATCCGTCGCAGGTCAACTATCGCGCAAACATCTACGCGCTGAAAGAGCTGGGCTGCACGCACGTGATCGCCTCCGGGGCGGTCGGCTCGCTGCGGGAGGAGATCGCGCCGCGGGACCTGGTGATCCCGGACCAGGTGATCGACAAGACTCACCGCCGCTGCCCGACCTTCTTCGACGAGTACTTCGCCGCCCACGTCGAGTTCGCCGCGCCCTTCTGCCC
>CAYTQL010000209.1:0-505 GCA_964439555.1 uncultured Planctomycetaceae bacterium
AGTAGCTGATCTTCTCGACGCCGCGCTCGGCCATGTCCGCCAGCGCGCCGCTGGTCTGAAGCGCCGCCAGCGACCCGCCGTGCCCGTTGGGGCTCAGGGCGAGCCGGCCCTTCTCGGCCAGGAGGAGCTTCCCGTCGAAGCCGATCGAGGGCATGGTCCCCTGGGCGAGGAAGAAGACGTCCTTGGGGTTGAGCCCGAAGTAGTTGTGCTGGCGGAAGAAGGCGCGCGTGGGCACGTCATTGACCGGGGAGGTCATCACGTACCACGGGATCGTCGTCTTGTGGCGCCGCGAGGCTGCGAGAATCTGCTCCGCGAAGACCTGGAACAGCGGCTTGTGGGCGACGGGGGTGGCTTCGAGGCAGCCCTTGGGCCCATCGTAGCCGAGGCGCGTCCCCTGCCCTCCGGCCACGACGAACGCTGCGACCTTCCCGTCGTCGAGCAGGCGGGCGCCGAGCTTTCGGGCTTCCTCGAGATCTCGCGCCGTCTCCTCGTCGCCCGGCTGGGC
>CAYTQL010000209.1:515-5658 GCA_964439555.1 uncultured Planctomycetaceae bacterium
GGAGAGCTTCTCGGGATCGACGCCCGCCTCCGGCTCGTTGCGGACGTGGGATTCGAGCAGTTCATCGATCTGCGCCAAATCCAGCATGTCGATCTGGGCCAGCAGCGACTGCTGCTGCTCGGTCGAGAGCTCGTCGTAGAACCGGAGCAGATGCTCCTGTCCGTGGGCGTCGAGGCGGCTGCGGATGTCGCGTACGTTCACGTCGGTCATCGTCGTCTCCGCGAGGGAACCGGCGGGGGCATTTGCGTGCAGGAATGGTATCAAACCCGCCGTCGGTGTCAACGCGTGGAAGGGGCGGGTCAACGGGAGGCGGCGAGGTCCTGCTCCTCGAAGCTCGGGCGCCCCTTCCAGGTGAGCGTCCCGCCGGCGGGGACGGCGATCCGGGCGACGTCGTCGGCGAACTCCACCTTCAGCACCGTCGCGTGGGGGTCGTGCAGCTCGGGCGGGACCGTCACGAACAGCCAGCCCGCCTGCCCGAACTTCGCCCGCCCGCCGCTGCGCCGCCAGGACAGCTCGGTCCCGGTCGTCAGGTGGGTCACGCGGCGGACGTCGCTCTGGAGCCCCTTGACCACCAGCTCATCGGCGGGGCGGTCGTAGGAAATCAGGTACACCACGCTGCCCCGGCGGGTGCTCGCGCCGTTGAACAGCCCGGCGGGCAGCCCGGCCTCGGCGCCGTAGATCGCCTCGGCGTGCTCGGCGATCCACCGCCCGAGCCCGCGGAGGACCTCCTGCTGGGGGGCGGGAATCTCGCCCTCGCGGGTGGGGGCGACGTTGAGCAGCAGGTTCCCGCCCATTCCCAGGGTGTCGCCGAAGATACGGATCAGCTCGGAGGGGGGCTTGAGGTTCTCGTTGGCGGGCGGTCCGTCCCAGTTGTCGCCCGGGGTGGTGCAGAATTCCCAGACGCCGCCCTTGGGCGCCAGCGGGGCGTTGGACTCCGGTGTCCCGTAGTGCCCGATGCAGGGGTGGCGCAGGCGGTTGTTGATCACGATGTGCGGCTGGAGCTTCTCGATCATCTTCGCCAGCTCGACGCTGCGCCACTGTTCGGCGGTCCGCTCCCAGTCGCCGTCGAACCAGAGCAGGTCGATCTGCCCGTAGGCGGTGCAGAGGTGACGGACTTCGGCGAACATCTGCTCGAGGAACCGCTCCCAGCGCTCGGGCTGGTCGACCTCGCTGTACTTGCGGCGGTCGTCGCCGCCGGCGCAGGAGGCGAACTCCGGGTGCGACCAGTCCGGCAGGGAGTAGTACAGCCCGACCTTGAGTCCCTCGGCGCGCAGCGCCTCGACGTACGGGCCGACCAGGTCCCGTCCGGCGGGGGAGCTGTTGGCGGCGGAGAACTTCGCCCCGGGCTCGTCGAACAGGGCGAAGCCGATGTGGTGCTTGGTGGTCAGGACCGCGTACCGGGCGCCCCAGCTCTTGAAGAGCTTCGCCCATTCGCGCGGGTCGTACGCCTCGGCCGTGAACTGCTTCGCCAGGTCCGGCGCGGTGTCTCGCCAGTCGCCGGTCGGCCCGGCGGTGTCCATCTGCGGATTGTCCATCCAGACGCTCTTGAGCACCCAATGGATGAAGACGCCGAACTTTGCGGCCGGGAACCAGGGGGCGATGTGGGGCATCTTGAGACTCCTCTCAGGGCGGCTGTGGCGACGGTTGTCAGCTCTGATAAACAGAGGGGAACGGAGAGACTACCGGTTCCTTCTCCGCCTCGTCGTCTCCGGCGTGGCGCAACGGCAACGACGACCCCGCGGCGCCGTTCGCCGGACTCCCAGGAGCCGATCAAACGGAGCAATCGGCAGCCTCTCCGTTCCTCAGTATCTCCGTTCATGTTCGTTCATCACAGCGACCGGTCCTTCTCCAGCGAATCCCGGTAGAACCCCATCAGCCAGTCGGTCAGGCGGGGAGAGAGGGCGGCGAGCTTGACGAGGAACTTCCCGCCGGGGGTGAACACCAGCTCCGGGGTGGATTTGCCGATCGTCCGGACCATCCGCCGGGCGACCTTCCGGGGCGATTGCATCGTCCGCAGGCGGGCGTAGCTGCTCTTGGCGGTGCTGGAGCCGCCCTCGACCTTCTCGAAGAACTCCGTGTCCGTCAGCCCGGGGCAGACCAACGTCACCCGCACGCCGCGGGGCGCCAGTTCCACCCGCATCGACTCGGTCAGCCCGCTGACGGCGAACTTCGTGGCGCAGTACGCCCCGTTGAAGGGCGTGCCCCGCTTGCCGATGACGCTGGAGACGTTGAAGATGTGCCCCCAGCCCTGGTCGATCATCCGCGGCGCCGCGGTTCGGCAGGCCCACCAGAGCCCGTAGAAGTTCACCTCGAAGATCGAGCGCATCTGCCCGTCGCCCAGTTCGTGGACCCGCCCGGACTGCCCGAACCCGGCGTTGTTGACCAGCACGTCGCAGCGGCCGAAGTCGCCGAAGGTCCTGTCGACCAGGTCTTCGACCTCCGCCCGTTGCGAGACGTCCGTCGGGCGGACGACGGCGGACCCGCCGAGCTGCTCGCAGTCGGCGGCGACGGCGCGGAGCTTCGGTTCCCGTCGGGCGGCCAGGACGACCCGCCAGCGGCGGCGGGCGAGGGCGCGGGCGATCTCCGCGCCGATCCCGCTGGAGGCGCCGGTGACCACGGCGGTGGCGGCTTCGTCGCGGGCGGGGGTAGCGGACATCGCCGTCTCCTACAGGACGTAGCGGGCTTCGACCCAGACGGTGAAGACCACCGAGGCGGTCGCGGCCAGCCAGAGCGTCAGCTTGATCCGCCGCACCAGCCGGTCGATGTGGTCGCGGGCGCCGCCGATGGTCCCCAGCCAGAGGATGTGCTCGACGCGCCGGGCGATCGACCCGTGACGCCAGTCCCGCCGGCGCTGGGGCACGCCGTTGAGTTCCGCTACCCGCTGGAGGGCCTGGGCGAAGATCGCCGCTCCTTCCGGCGTGATCCGCCCGTCGGGTTGGCTTCCCCCGGCCGTCCAGGCGCCGATCACGTCGCTCTGGCGCTCGAAGCGCCGCGAGACCCATCCGAACCCCAGCGCCCAGAGGGCGACCAGGGCGACGACGCCCAGGGTGTTGGTCACCTCGGCGCCCAGCGGCGTGAGCAGCCCCAGCACGATGACCACCGCCGGGACGAGCCCGATGCTCGCGATCACGAACAGCAGGGCGTAGAAGATGTGATGCTCGCGGATGTGCCCGGCCTCGTGGGCGAAGATCGCCTCGATCTCCGGTTCGGTCATGTTGTGGATCAGGGCGTCCGAGAGCAGCACGTAGCGGACGCGCCCGGACAGACCCATCACCCCGGCGTTGGCGATCGCCCCGCCGGAGCGCCACACGAGAATCTCCCGGTAGCGGAGCTTCAGGGCGGTGCACATCTGTTCCAGGCGTCGGCGCAGGGGGCTCTCGGGCATTCGGGCGGTCCGCCAGACGTAGCGCATCAGCAGGGGGGCGGCCAGGAAGACCCCCAACGAGATGGCGATCATTCCGATGTTCACGAGTCCCGCGGCCAGTCGGGGGGCGAAGACCTCCGCCAGCGCCGGGGCGCCGTAGAGATCCAGCAGGTCGCGCCCGAGGATGATCAGGCAGATCGGGACCGCGATGAATCCCAGCGAGTGGCGGGTGTTGAACACGAGAAACTGCGGGAGCGTCCACACTGTCGCCGGCGGCCGGCCGGCCGCGAGCTGGCGCCGGGCGATGCGCCGGCGGATCGCACGGTGGAAGGGGTGCTCGAAGACCCAACTGAGCTCCAGGGCGAGCACGAAGGGCAGGACGCCCGCCAGCACGCCCGCCAGGGGCCAGCGGTAGAGCCCGAGGTCCCACGCGACCCACCGCGCATACCCGGACTGGAGCACCAGCCAGATCTTCACCAGCTTCTCCAGGCGGTCATGCCTCCGCAGAAGCCTCCCGGAGACGTCCCCGCCGCGGAGTCCGCCCAGCGAGAGCCGCGTGTTCATCGCCGCGAGGGCTCCGGTGATCCCGAGGTAGCCCGCAACGGCCAGGACGGGCGCAAGTTCTTGCCCCGCCGGGTCTTCCAGCAGGAGAATGGTCGCCAGGAATGCCAAGAGCACCAGAACGTGCATCGATCACCTTCCGGGGCATTGTAAGCGGGTCGGTTCGCCCGCGAAAGCGCGGAGGCTTCGGTCCGTCCGGTCGAGACATTCGGCATGCAGAAATTATCGCACCTGCGCGGATTTTCCGGCTCCGGCGGCGTTAAAGATATCAGCATGACCGGCGGCCTGCGGGCCGTGGCGCCCCGCCGACCGGGGGCCCTCGCGCAATCCGGGCCTGCGCAGGGGTTCAGAGATCCGGGCCCGGGTGGAGACTGACATGAACCCGTTGCGCATGTGGTTGTGCGGCCTGGCCGCCCTGCTGCTGTTCCTCTCGCCCGCCGTCGCCGAAGAGGACGCCTTCGGAAGCGAGGACGCGCCGAAGAAGCTCAAGAAGGACAAGAAAGCCCGGATGAACAAGGGCGCACGCAAGGCCCGGGCGAAGAAGGGCTTGCGGGGCGAGTACCAGATTATGGCCGCGGTGTTGGATTTCGACGCCGAGCAGAAGAGCAGTCTCGAACAGGCCGTCAAGGCCCACAACGCCGCCGTCAAGGAGTGGAACGAGTCGAACGCCGAGACGCTCAAGACGCTCAAGTCCGACATGAAGCAGGCCAAGCAGGACAAGGACAAGGATAAGCTCAAGGAACTCTCCGAGCAGCACAAGAAGCTCGAAGCCGAGCGGAAGCAGCTCGAGGCGGACCTGCGGACGAAGGTCATGGCGATCATGACCGACGAGCAGAAGGGCCAGTGGCAGCAGTTCCTGATCTACCGCCAGGTCGCCCGCCGCTTCGGGCGCGTCAAACTCGACGACGACCAGAAGGCGAAGGTCAAGACCATCGTGGCCGAGAAGTCCGGCGAGATGACCGGGGACCGCAAGAAGGACCGCGAGGTCTACAAGGCGATTCACGAGGAGGTCGTCGCCAGCGTCCTGACCGACGAGCAGAAGGAGCAGATGCAGCGCAAGGGCAAGTCCAAGCGCGACAAGGCCGACGGACCGCGCCGGAAGAAGGGCAAGAAGGCCCGCGGCGACGAGGCCGCGGTGGTCATCGACGGGGCCGAGTAAGCCCGTCCGATGACGTACCAGACGTCGAAACCTCCGGGTCCGGGGCGAGCCTCCGGGCC
>CAYTQL010000210.1:0-5644 GCA_964439555.1 uncultured Planctomycetaceae bacterium
GGCCCCTGAAAGCCGCGCCAGAAGTCCAGGTCCCGCAATGTCGGCTGGCATTCGAGCGACTCGTAGCCCGGTTCGGAGTTCAGCGGCTGGAGGTGGGCCTTGCCGATGAGGCTGGTGGCGTACCCGGCGTGGGAGAGCATGCCCCCGACGGTGGGATGGTCCTCCATCAGCTTGGTGCCCAGCGACCACGCCCCGTGCTGGGACGGGTAGACGCCGGTGATGATGCTCGCCCTCGTGGGCGTGCAGGTGGGGTTGGGGCAGTAGGCGCGGTCGAACCGAACGCCCTCCTCGCAGAGGCGGTCGAGGGCGGGGGTCTTGATCTTCGGATTCACGGCGCCGAGCGTGCTGTGGTGCTGCTGGTCGGAGGTGATCAGCAGGATGTTCGGTCGCGTCTGCGGCATCGGAAGCTTCCTCTTTCGCGCAGGGGTTCGCAAAGCGGGGAGGATAACAGATCGGACGGCGAAGCGACACAGCGACGTAGCGAACAGCGGCGTGGCGAGCCGCGACCGGCGACGTCCTGGCCGGATTGCGCGGGCGCCGAACGGGCGTCTGAGAACCGCACGCCCGCCCTGCTGGACGACCACGTCGCCGAATCCGCCGAGCCCTTGGCCCCGGCGAACCCGTGCAAGCCGAGGGCGCCGCCGGGCGTCACGGCGAGGTCGGGCGGCCGGTGCGGGAGGATTCGTACAGACAGTCCATCAGCTCGGCGAGGCGAATGCCCAACTCGGCCGGGCAGCGGGGCTCGGCGTCGCCCCGGATCGCCTCGGCGAAGTTCTTCGCGGGCGTGACCGTGGGGACGCCCCAGCCCCCGGGCACCTCGAGGATTTCGCGGACCTCCTCGCCCTTGGCCTCGGGCGGGAGGGTGACCTTGAACCCGCCGCCGTGCGGGGAGATGTCCAGGTAGGCGTTGGCGCCCTGGAGGCTCAAGCGGCTGACGAACGGGGCGCAGTTGCCCCCGCTGGTCAGCGTCGCGAGGCAGCCGTTGGCGAAGCGGACCGTCGCGACCGCGTTGATGTCCACCGGCGTGCCGCACGGATCCGTCCAGCAGAAGGCCTCGACGACCGGCGAGTCGACCAGGAAGAGCATCGCCCCGATCACGTGCGTGGTCGAGTCGTTGAGCTGCCCGCCGCCGGAGAGCTCCGGCTGCTGACGCCACGAACCGGCGGTGAGCTTCATCCAGTTCTGCGCCATCACGCCGCTGGCCAGTTGGAGCGGTCCCAGCGTCCCGTCGGAGATCAGCTCGCGGGCGTAGGCGAAGGTGTCGGTATAGGCGCCCTGGATGGCGACCTGGAGGACCTTGCCCGCCTCGCGGGCCTTCTCGGCGAGCCGGCGGGCGTTCTCCGCCCCGACGACCATGGGCTTCTCAACCATCACGTGGGCCCCGGCGTCCAGCGCCGCGGCGCAATGCTCGTAGTGGAGCATGTGCGGCGTGGAGACGATGACCGCCTCCGGCCGGGCCTTTTCGAGCATATCCGGGTAGTTGTCGTAGATCGGCACGTCGGGCAGGCAGACGCGTTCGTCTCGGATTCGCTCGGCGTGGGAGCGGACCGGGTCCGCCAGTCCGACGAACTCGAACTCCGGAACGTGGTCCCGGATCGCCCGGCAGTGAGACCCCACGAACCCGCCGCAGCCGATGATCCCTAGTCGAATGCCCATGTATTCTCCTTTGTTCCGTCCTGATTTATCGCATGGATCGCGAAGGATGCAGAAACGTCCGCGTCCCTCGTACCAGAGATGGAACCTCGAGTACAGCCTCCGGGTGTTGCGCGCAAAGGAACTCGCTTGTTCGCCGGGCAAAACGGGCCGTTTGCAGCAGAAGGAAGGGGATGCGGCGTATCCGCGGCGAGCGGCGTGTCCGTCTCGAGCGCCGCGCCTTGGACATTGTCGTATGCGTACAATCGCGTATGATCCGCCGGGCTCCGGGTCCGCGACGGTCGCGGACCGCTGCGTAACTCTCTGATGCCCTTGAGGAAAGGGGGGCGCCATGTGAACGCCCACCCTCCTGATCGTTTCCGCCGCCCTGCTGGCAATCGGCGCTGTCGCGATTCAGGCAGGCGACAGCCCGGTGAAGGTCGATCGACCCGCCCGGCTCCCGATCGCCGCGACCGCGGACGGGAAGATGGGCTTCCGCACCCTCGAACGGCGCGT
Source organism: uncultured Planctomycetaceae bacterium (assembly GCA_964439555.1). Classification (GTDB taxonomy): domain Bacteria; phylum Planctomycetota; class Phycisphaerae; order SM23-33; family SM23-33; genus CAYTQL01. Next base: position 2,149 of record CAYTQL010000210.1, read on the forward strand.
CGAGCGCCTCGAGAGCCTGAAGTAGACCGCGGTCCGTGACGGACGGGCGACCGGCCTGCTGGAGGGAAAGCGGACCGGGTTCGAGCACGACGAGGGGACGAGGCGCCTCGGTCGGCAGCGATTCGGGGCGGGTCAGCCTTGCGCGAGCAAGTCCGTTGCCCGGACTATGCGTTGACCCGTTCCAGCAGGCGGATGGTGGCGTCCTTGTTGGGCACGGGGTAGCCGGCGCCGAGGTCCGGGTCGGAGTGGATCGGCGGGCGGAGGTTGGGCAGGCCGACGCAGGCCGGGCACCCCCCGTCGCAGGGGCACTCGGCCACGAGTTGCCCGGCCAGTTCCAGCCAGTCGCCCAGCAGCTCGAAGCCCTGCTCGGAAAAGCCCAGCCCGCCGGGGTAGCGGTCGTAGACGATCACCGTCCGCCGCCCGAGGTTGGAGGAGTCCACCTTGCCCGAGATGTCCTTCAGGTCGCACATCGCCAGCGACGGGAGCGTCGCGAGCATCAGGTTCCGCACCCCGATCAACGCCTCGACGGGGTTCTGCCCCCCGCTGGCGACCCCGGCGAGCATCTGCTCGCCGGGGACCCACCACATGGCGGTCGTCGAGAGCGCCTGGGAGGGCAGGTCGAGCTTATCCTGCCCGACCAGTTCCATCGTGTAGTACTTGATCTTCTGGAAGGCGATGGTCGCCCAGGTGACCTCGGCGGGCCCGAAGAACGCCTCGCCGTCGAGAAAGGTCTTCTGCGAGATCAACTCGCCCGGCGGGCAGAGGCGGCAGGAGTTGTTGAGGATCGGCTGGGTGTAATAGTCCACCTCCGCCGGCTCGACGGACGCGACGTGCGCCTCGGTGTCCAGCTCGCGGACGAGGTAGTTCTGCGCCTCGTGGATGTAGACCGCCCCGGGGTAGACCAGCTCCGGCGCGGAGATCGAGTCCACGTTGCCGATGACCTTCCCCCCGGACGAGCGGTCCGCGATCGTGTACGTCTCCTCCGAGATCGTTCGCAGACCGACGCGGCGGTGCGGCATCTCGCTGTTGCGCCAGTAGTAGCGGGAATCGATCTCCTTGAGTTGCCGGTCCTCGGCGAGAATCTCCGCCACCCGCCCGGCCGCGGGACCGAAGTAACGCTGATCGTCGTCGCTGAGGGGCTTCTCGAAGCAGGCGCAGGAAAGCTGGGCCGCCAGGATATGCGGGTTCGCCGGGTCGATCACGCCGTGCTCGTGCGAGGCGCCGAAGAGGAACTCCGGGTGTCGGCAGAGGTACTGATCGACCGGGTCGTTATAGGCGATCATCACCACCAGGGCGTCCTGGGCGGTCCGCCCGGCCCGCCCGGCCTGCTGCCAGGTGGAGCAGATGGTCCCCGGGAACCCCACGAGCAGCGCCGCGTCGAGCGCGCCGACGTCGATGCCCAGCTCCAGGGCGTTGGTCGCGCAGACCCCGAGCAACTGCCCGGCGAAGAGCTGCTTCTCGATCTCGCGTCGCTCGTTGGGCAGGTATCCCCCGCGGTACGGGCGGATGCGCCGCGAGAGGTCGCCCTCCCCCGCCAGCCGCTCGCGGGCGTACTTGTAGACCAGCTCGACGACGATCCGCGCCTTGCCGAAGACGATCGTCTGCGCCCGCCGGCGGACCAGCTCACTGAGCAGGTCCACCGCCTCGATGTTCGCGCTGCGCCGCGAGACGTTGTCCTCGGCCAGGAACGGCGGGTTCCACAGGGTGAAGTACTTCCGCCCGCGAGGCGCGCCGTCGTCGTCGATCAGCGTCATCTGCCGACCGGTCAACCGCCCGGCCAGCTCGACGGGGTTGGCGATGGTAGCCGAGGCGGTGATCACCTGCGGGCTCGACCCGTAGTGTTCGCACAGTCGGAGCAGTCGCCGCAGCACGCCGGCCACGTGGGACCCGAAGATGCCCCGGTAGGTGTGCAGCTCGTCGATGACGATGTACCGCAGGTTCCGCAGGAACTGGTGCCATTTGCCGTGATACGGCAGCATGCCCACGTGGAGCATGTCCGGATTGGTCAGCAGGATGTTGGCCGAGCGGCGAATCTTCGCGCGGTTGTGCGAGGGCGTGTCGCCGTCGTAGACCGCGGGCTTCAGGACGTTGATCAGCTCTTCCTGGCTCGCCCAGCGCTGCAAGGCGCCGTGCTGGTCCTGCGTCAGGGCCTTGGTGGGGAACAGGTACAGCGCGCGGGCGTATGGCTGCTCCATCAGCGTCGCGACGACTGGAAGGTTATAGCAGAGGGTCTTGCCCGAGGCGGTGCCGGTGACGATGACCACGTCCCGCCCGTCGGCGATGGCGTCGATCGCGGCGGCCTGGTGGCTGTAAAGCCGGTGCACGTTCTGGCGGCGGAGGATCGAGCGGAGCACCTCCGGCAGCTCGACCGACGGCTCGGCGTAGCGGGCCTCGCGCGCGGGAAGCTCCCGCACGTGGATGACCTGGTCGCGGTAGTCGCCCGCGGAGGTGATGTCACGAAGAAACGCGCGTACGTCCATGCCCGCTATCATGCCGACCGGCCGCACGCGCCGCAAGCGAGGAATTAGGTTCCTGTTCGCCTGTTCCAGGTTCATCGGTAGGCGCGGGCGTCCGCGAGTCGTCCTGCGCCGCGATCGACCGGCGCCTCGGCGCGAGGCGTCGGCGCAGCCCGCAGCTCCGATCCCCGGCATTGCCACCGGGCGCGGCGGTTCGTAGAGTGTCCCGCCTACCGCCAACGCCCCCAAATGCCATGCTCCACATCTGCTACGGAACCCAGGCGGAGCTGATCAAGCTCGCGCCGGTGCTGGATGAACTTCGCCGCCGCGGCGCAGCCCACCGCGTCGTCGGGACCGGTCAGCACGCCGCCCAGACCGCCGCGCTGGAATGCGAACTCGGGCTGCCCGCACCGGACGCGATGCTCTGGGGCGGCGAGGGCATCTACACCATGCCCCGCGCCGCGTGGTGGTCCGGGACCATCCTGGCCGAGTGCCTGCTGCGCCGCGGGCGCATCCGCCGGGAGGTCTTCGCTCCCGGACCGGGCTGGTGCGTGGTCCACGGAGACACCTTCACCACGCTGCTGATGACCGCGGTGGCGCGGATGCTGGGCTTCCGCCTGGCGCACATCGAGGCCGGGCTGCGGAGCTTCCGCTGGCGGGACCCGTTCCCCGAGGAGATCGTCCGCGTCATCGCCGACCGCTCGGCGGACCTGATGTTTCCCCCCGGCCGGTGGGCGGCCGAGAACCTCCGCCGCATGGGCGTCGGCGGGCGGATCGTGACCCTCCCCACCAACACCGGCTGGGACGCGCTGAACCTGGCGCTGCGGTCCGACGCGGACCCCGATGCCCCCAACGCCCCGTACGCGGTGATCAGCATTCACCGCTTCGAGACGGTCACCTCCCCGGGCGCCCTGCGCCGCGCGACGGAGGTGGTCCTCGACGCCGCGAAGCGCATCCGCGTGGTCTGGCCGATGCACGAGGTCTTCCGCGCCGCGGCCGGGCGGGAGGGGCTGCTCGGACCGATCCGGGACGCGGGCGTG
>CAYTQL010000211.1:0-1063 GCA_964439555.1 uncultured Planctomycetaceae bacterium
CGAGGAGGGCATCGACGTCGAGTCGCTGGACACCTGGGCGAAGTTCGTGGAGGTCGGGCGGCGGGTCTCGCGTCCGGGGCGGTACATGATCCGCTTCACGGACACCGGCTCGCACAACCTCGAGATGCTCATGTACCAGCGCGGGGGGAACTTCTTCGACGCCGGGGGCGACTGCGTCATGGACTCGCCGGTGGTCCTGGAGACGCTGCGGTGGTATATCCCCCTGGTGGCCGGGGAGCGGAAGATCGGGTATGACCCGGGAGGCGGGGAGATGTTCGCCCGGGCGATCGAGGAGGGGCTGTACCTGTTCTTCGTATGCCCGGACTGGCGGTCCAAGAGTGTCGAGAAGCTCGTGGGTTCCATGCACGGGAAGATGCGACTGACGCCCCTGCCCGCCGTACGTCCGGGCGGGCGGCGGACGAGCGTCTGGGGCGGGACGATGTTGGCGATCACCCGCGAGTGTGCGGTCCCGGAACTCGCCTGGAACTGGGCCCGGCACATCTACTTCGACCCGGCGATGCTGGAGGAGATGTTCGAGGAGACGAACATCCTCCCGCCGTACAAGGACGCCTGGAAGCTGCCCGGCTTCCACAAGGCGCGGGCCTACTGGGGCGGGCAGAAGCTCGGAAGCGAGTACATCGCCCTGGCCGAGGAGGTCCCCGTGATCTACGGCAGCCCCTTCCTGCAACTGGCCAAGACGAAGCTCGCCGGCGTGGTCGCCTCCTGCGCCGCTTACTACCGCGACCACGGCGACGCGGGCTTCGACGACTACGCCGCCGCACAACTCAAGGCGGCCGCCGATTACGTCCGCCGCCAGATGAGCCGCTCGCCCTGGCAGTAGCGGCGGTCCACCGCGCCCCCCGGGCGGAACAAGCCTGGCGAAGCCCGCCGCGGTGAACCGCCGCCGGTGCGTTACCGGATCGTCCGGAAGGCCTGGCGGATCGCGTCGCGGTGGGCGTCGAGCTGTTCGCTCGGCCCGCCGGATTCGCCGAGAAGGACCTTCCGGTCCGTGACGTACACGGCGAGGTGGTAGCGGTATTCCTTGCCGCCCGATTCGGTCACG
>CAYTQL010000211.1:1073-5634 GCA_964439555.1 uncultured Planctomycetaceae bacterium
AAGTTCATCTGCCGGCCTGCGCGCCCGGTCGCTGAGACCAGCGGGGCGGTGCTCTCCAGGCGGTAGTCCCGCGCGGTCAGCTCGCGGCGGATCGCCTCGGACCAGAACTCCAGCGAACCGCCGGACCCGTTGCGCCGGGCCCGCAGGGCGACGACGGTCCCGTCGGCGGCGACGCCCCGGGCGGCGTAGCCGCCCCCGGTGTCGTCAAGGGCGACGAAGTCGCCGGGCAGATCGATGTGCCCCTGCGGTTGGCAGCCGATCAGCAGCGTCGAGACGGCGAGGATCATCAATACGTTGCGCATGGTGTGCTCCTCTGGGGTTGGGGTCGGTGCGTCGGGGTCAGTGAATCTCCACGCCGCGGAAGCTCAGCAGGCTGCCGAGCCCGAGGTCGCCCAGCCAGCGGATCGGCAGGTCGCCGCTGAGCGGGACAGGCTCGACCGGGCGGCGCCGCTGGAAGCTCAGCGTCACCGTCGCGAAGGCGATCTGCGATTCGCTGCGCCGCAGCTTGCCCTCCAGTTGCTCGATCTCCGTCATGACGCGGCGGAGTTCCTGTTCGATCTTCAGCGCCTTTTCCATGTCCGTGGTCCGCTTGAGCATTCCGCGGAGCCGCTCGGCCATGGCGCGGGCGTTGTTGAGACGGGTTTCGAGGTCGGCGTGGGATTCCGTCTCGTCATGAACGCGGATGCGGCGGTCGGTGACCGTACCCAGCTCGCCCAGGGCGTCGACCACGGTGTGGAACCGCTTCGCCGGGACGCGGAGGATCACCTGCGAGCCCTCGAGCCGTTCGAGGTAGCCCCCGTGCTTTTCGGCAAGGCGCTGGGCGGACCGTTGAGCGTCCGGGATGTCCGGAACCCGCAGCGTGAACCAGCCCTCGTAGACCAGCTTCCGTTGCTCGGCCATTCCCGGCTCGCCCCCGTCGCCCTGGCCGCCTTCGGCGGGCGGACGAGCCCGCGCTACGGCGGCGTCCGAGGCCTGGCCGCTCCGGGGGCTCATATCCATCGACGCGCCGCACCCGAGCATCGTCGCACACAGCGGCATCGTCAGACAAACCAGCATCCATCGTCGCTTCATCGGGGTCTCCTTTCTGCAGGATTTGAAAGGAGGTATCCCGAGGGGCGGATGCTGCGCAGGAAAAAGCGGAGAACGGCGCAGATCCGGTCACGTTCGTCGCGGCGAACGCCGTTGGCTCTTTGCTCACTCGGCCGGGCGGACGGCCACCCAGAAGGTCGTGGTCTTCTCCGATCCGTCGGTGTGGACGGTCGTGGCTTCGCCCGCGCCGATCATGCCCACCATGACGCCGTCGACGTTGACGGTGTAGGTCCCGGACTTGACGTTGCCCTTCCTGGCGGTGGTCACCAGGGTTCCGGTGGCGGTCTCGTTGGCGAACGACAGGTCCACCGACTTCACTTCGCCGGTGAGGTCCGAGTGGTTGTTCCAGAGGCGCCCCTCGGCGAACTTGCCCTCGGCGAACTTGCAGGATATGAACCCGCGTCCGAACCCGCCGTTCTCCACCTTCAGCGTCAAACTTCTCAGCATCTTGAGGTCCGGTTTGGGTTCGACGGAGCCTTCGATCGTGCCCTTGGTGGGCTCCTTGCCGAAGACGCCGGTGGAGGTCCCCCGGGCCTCGCCGTCGACCGCACGAACGTCCAGGGCGTAGCGGCAGGCGACCGGCTTGTGGTCCTTGGGAATCCAGGCGTCGGGAAGGATCGTCACGCCCAGCTTCCCGACGAGTCGGCCGTCGTCGAGTTCCAGCTTGCTCGTGTCCACCGTGTGGATGGAGTTGTTCCAGTTCGGGCTCGTCGCGAACCCATGGAGCACCTTCCCCCCGGCCGTGGCGAGGCGGAGGTTCAGGAAGTTCTTCCCGGGCAGCGTGTCGTGGAGCGTGAGGGTCCAGAGGGCGTCGCCCGGGTCGGGCGCGCCGGTGCGGACGGTTCCCGTGCACCGCCCGAGCCCGGCCTTCTCGCCGGCGGCGGTGACGTTCAGCGTTCCGGCCGCCCGGTTCCCGATGACCCGTACGTCGAACTCCCACAGGTGGTCGACCACCGGGCGCTTGCCCTGGCCGTCGATCCGCCCTTTCAGCGTCCCGCGGAGGCGCCCGTCGCTGAGCGTCAGATCCTGCTCGCCCGCCCGGGCGACCATGCCCACGTCGGTCAGGCTCCCCGCGGGGACCAGCCGGGCCGCGAAGACCTTCCCGTCTCTGGCGCTGAGCACCATGCCGATATTCCGCATGCGACGTTTGCCGCGCACGGACCGCTCGCAGCGAAGCTCGAGCCGACGGACCGCGTCTTTCCCCGGCGTCTCGAAGGCCTCACCGACCAGCGCCCCCCGCGAGGCGTTGCCGCCGAAGCTCGCCTCGTACGTTCCGGCGACGGCGTCGGGTCCGACCTTCGCGTCGATCGTCATTTCGACCGTCAGCGGTTTGCCGCCCTTGGGCACCCAGCCGTCGAAGGGGATCGTCGCGACCGCTTTCCCGGAGATCTCCCCGCCCTCGAGCTTCAGCGTCCCCAGCTCGACGCTGTGCGGCATGCGGTTGTACCGTCGGGCGAAGCTGAAGGCCCGGGCGGCGTTGCCCTCCCCGTCGAAATGCACGCAGAGGGTCAGGTCCTTCCCCTCGCCCAGGGCGTCATCGAGCACGAGCTCGTAGTCGCCCGACCCGTCCGCGGCGAGCGGGCCGCAAAGCCCCAGCGTAACTCCCAGCACAACGGCGATCGTGGTGGTGCGCATCGGTTGTCCCTTTCTGTCTGGCCACAGGTGAAACAACTCGGCGCGCCCCGGGTGTTCCGGCTTCCGCCCGGGTCGGAGAATCCCGGACCGTCATCGACTCTTCGAACGTATGGACTCCGGGGGTAGAATTGCGACGGCAACCCAGCATTCGAGGAGCGCCTGCATGAGACGTCTTCGGCTTGTGACGCTTGCGGTCGTCGCGGTCGGGGCCTTCGCCCCGACGGCGTCGGCGGGGAACCTGGTCCGCTACCCGACGAAGTACTACGACATCTACACGGACCTCGGACCGGAGACCGTCCGCGAAGCGGCCGCCCGGATGACCGCCATGGCCGAGGAGTACCACCAGCGGACGAAGGACTTCGCCCGGACGATGCGCAAGCGCCTGCCCTTCTACCTCTTCTCCAAGCGGGACGCTTACTACGCTGCCGGCGGCCCGCGGGGCTCCGGCGGGGTCTACAGCGGCGACAAGCTCATGGCCATCGCCTCGTCGCGGAACGTCTGGCACGTGGTGCAGCACGAGGGGTGGCACCAGTTCGTGCACCGGGCGATCGGCGGACGGATTCCCATCTGGGTCAACGAGGGGCTCGCCGAGTACTTCGGCGAGGGCATCTGGACCGGCGACGCCTTCGTCACCGGGGTGATTCCCCCACGCCGCCTGCGGAGCGTGCAATCGGCCGTCAAGGCCGGCAAGTTCGCCGCCTTCGAGGACATGATGAGCATGTCTTCGAAGGAGTGGATGGCCGACATCCGCCGCACGAATTACGACCAGGCGTGGTCGATGGCCCATTTCCTGGTCCACGCCGAGGAGGGGCGCTACCGCAAGGCCTTCAGTCGTTTCATCGCCGACATCTCCCGCGGACGCCCCTGGACGCGCAGTTGGAAGACCCGCTTCGGGGGGAACATCTCCGCCTTCCAGAAGCGCTTCGAACGCTGGTGGTTGGACCGCAAGCCCGACGCCACGGCGGCGCTCTACACCAAGGCGGTCGTCCAGACGCTCACCAGCTTCCTCGCCCGCGCCCACCAGCGGGGGATGGAGTTCGAGGACGCCGACGCCTTTTTCGACGCCGCGATCAAGGGGAAGATCAAGATGGACCCCGAGACCGACAAGGAAGACTGGCTGCCCCGGAACCTCCTGCTCGGCGCACTGAAGCCCGCCCGGCGGATGAAGAAATGGTCGCTGATCAACCCCCGCCGCGCGGGCCTGCCCCGCCTGCAACTCCGCGTCGGCCGGGTGACCTACACCGGTCAGTTCACCCTCCCGACTCGCGGACGCCCCGATACGGAGGTCAAGATCACCGGGGAAAGTAGGGCGATCGCGGGCGGCGAATTTCGGAGGGCGGATTCCCGGCGGCGCGGTCAGTGCACAGCGCGCGGGGCGGGGGGCACGATCGGCTTCCGCCGGCGTCGGCTCAGCCAGCTCAGCGCCGGGAGCAGCAGAAGCAGGCCGGTCGGCTCGGGGACGATGCGGGAAATCTCTCCGTCGCGATCCACGATGTACAGTTCCCCGGCGAGGTCCTCGCCGAAGGAGGTGATCTGGTCGATCGACCCGGCGTCGGGCGTCCGCTCGCCGGTCCGCTCCATGAAGTCGGTCTTCGTCGTCCCGTCCCAACGGAAGTTCCAGACGCGCCCGAAGATGAAATCTCCGAAGAGGTAGCTCCTTCTCGCGCATCATATTCGGCTTTCGATGTCTTTTCGGATCGGCCGGCAAGAAGTGCAGGGTTCGCGCGCGGCGGATCGCGGGCCCAGCCGCGACGGGCGGCGGAATTGGAATCCGCGATCTGCGGACCCGCAACGGGCGCTCGGGCGTCTTATACTGAGACGACCCCGAAAGGAGAAG
>CAYTQL010000212.1:0-5066 GCA_964439555.1 uncultured Planctomycetaceae bacterium
GGACGCCTGGCCAAGATGGCCATGCCACAATACGGACGCGCGCCCGGGCGGATTGCTCGCTGTTGCGGCGGGTTGACCGGGGGCGGTCTGGGGCGCAGAATGAATCGCTTCACCCATGTGATTCGGACTCTCGGTTGAAAGGAACCCAAGGATGCCTGCACGCTCCTGGAGCTTGCTGCTTGTCGTGACGCTGCTGAGCCTGACCGTCGGGGCGATCGCCCAGGACGACGCACCGCCCCCCGCCGGGCCGGCCGAAACGCCCAGCGTCGAGCCCGCACCCGAACCGTCGCCCCAGCCGACCGAGGACGGCGGCGCCGCCGACGGCGAGCAGACCGACGGCCCCGACGAGGGCGAAGGCGGAGACGGGCCGCAGCAGCCCCCCGCCGACGGTCCGGGCATCGGCGACCTGTTCAGCAACCCGATGATGCTCGTGCTCTTCGCGGTGCTGATCCTGATGATCGTCTTCTCCAGCCGCTCGCGCAAGAAGCAGCAGAAGAAGCGTGAGGCGATGCTCGGCGGGCTCAAGAAGGGCGACAAGGTCGTCACCATCGGCGGCATCGTCGGGACCATCATCGAGGTCAAGGACAGCGAGATCGTCGTCAAGGTCGACGAGCAGTCCAACGCGCGGATGCGCTTTGCCAAGTGGTCCATCCGGGCGGCCGGACAGGACGTGAAGGACGAGACCGGGCAGGCGGACCAGGAGCAGAAATAGCGCGCCCGCCGCGGCGCCGCGGACCCCGAGGCTTTCCATGGCGAAAAAGAGCAAGTACTCCGACACGCTGAACCCCCGCACCACCGACTTCGACATGCGCGCCGGGCTGCTCAAGAAGGAGCCCCTCCTCCAGAAGGAATGGGCCGAGCAGGACCTCTACGGGCAGATCCGCCGCGCCCGGTCCGGCGGGCCTCGCTTCATCCTCCACGACGGCCCGCCGTACGCCAACGGCGCCATCCACATGGGCCACGCGCTGAACAAGACGCTCAAGGACATCGTCATCCGCTACAAGACGATGACCGGGCACGACGCGCCGATGGTCCACGGGTGGGACTGCCACGGCCAGCCGATCGAGCAGAAGATCGCCGAGCAGCTCGGCGAACGGATGGAGCGGATGAGCGCCGAGGAGATCCGCACGCAGTGCGCCGAGTTCGCCCGCCGGTTCGTGGGCGTCCAGGCGGAGCAGTTCCGCCGCCTCGGCGTCCTGGGCGAGATGAGCGAGCCCTACCGCCCGTACATCACGATGGACCCCGGATACGAATCGGCCGTGTTGGAACTCTTCGCCCGCCTCGTCGAGCAGGAGCTGGTCTTCAAACAGCTCAAGCCCGTGCACTGGTCGATCGACAACCGCACCGCCCTGGCCGAGGCGGAGCTGGAGTACCAGCAGCGGGAGGACACCAGCGTCTACGTGGGCTTCACCGTCACCGGCGGGGAGTTCGCCCGCCTGCCCGGCGTGAGCGAAGAGGGCAAGCTGCAACTGCTGATCTGGACCACCACGCCGTGGACGCTCCCGGCGAACCTCGCCGTGGCGGTGCATCCGGACATCGAGTACGCCACGGTCCACGCGAGCACCGCCGACGGGCCGGCGCTGTACGTGATCGCGACCGAGCGGGTCGAGACGGTGCTGGGCAAGGTCCGCGCCGCCCGGCCCGACTGGCTGGGCGAGTGGAAGGTCCTGAAGACCTACCCGGGCCCGACGCGAGCTGCCCCGTCGTGCCCGCCAACTACGTCACGCTGGAAGACGGGACCGGGCTGGTCCACACCGCGCCGGGGCACGGCGAGGAGGACTACGGAACCGCGCTGCGCGAGGGGCTGGAGATCTACTGTCCCGTCCGCGGCGACGGGACCTTCGACGAGACCGCCCCCGAGTTCCTCCGGGGCAAGACCGTCTGGGAGGCCAACCCGCTGGTCGTCGAGCACCTCGAGCGCGACGGCGAGCTGCTGCTCTCCGAGATGATCTCCCACAGCTACCCGCACGACTGGCGTTCTAAGACGCCCACGATCTTCCGGGCGACCGAGCAGTGGTTCATCTCCGTCGACCGCCCGACCGCCGATGACGGCGTCTCGCTGCGGAAGATGGCGCTGGACCGCGCGACCCGCGACGACGAGCACGCCGTCGAGTTCATCCCCGCCTGGGGGCGCAACCGCCTCGCCGGGATGCTCGAAACCCGCCCGGACTGGTGCATCTCCCGCCAGCGGTCCTGGGGCCTGCCGATCCCGGTGTTCTACAACGAGCAGGACGAGGTGCTCCTGACGCCCTCGAGCGTCCGGGCGACGGCGCGATGCTTCGCCGAGCACGGCTCCGACGCCTGGTTCACCATGACCCCGGAGCAAATCCTCGCCGACTACAGCCCGGAAAACGACCCGGACCTCCCCGAGGCCGAACCCTTCGCGAAGGACAAGCTCCGCTGCGGGAAGGACATCTTCGACGTCTGGTTCGAGTCCGGCAGCAGTTGGTACGCCGTGGCGATCCGGCGCGGGCTGGCCGATGCGATCCCCGTCGATCTCTACCTGGAAGGCTCCGACCAGCACCGCGGGTGGTTCCAGCTCTCGCTGCTGCCCGCCCTCGGCGTCGCGGCGACGCCGCCGTTCCGAACGCTGCTGACCCACGGGTTCATCGTGGACGAGCAGGGCGAGAAGATGTCCAAGTCCCGCGGGAATACCGTGGACGTCGTCGCCCAGCTCGAAAAACGCGGCGCCGACATCCTCCGCCTCTGGGCCGCCTCGCAGAACTACCAGGACGACATCCGCTGCGGGGAGAACCTCATCGCCCAGACCGAGGACGCCTACCGCAAAATCCGCAACACGCTGCGGTTTGCGATGATGGCCTGCTGCGACTTCGACCCCGCCGCCGACGCCGAAGAGCCCACCGAGCACTCGGTGGACCTGTGGATGCGGATGCAACTCCACCTGCTGCTCCGCGACGTCCGCACGGCCTACGACCGCTACGAGTTCCATCGGGCGATGCGCCTGATCTACGAATTCTGCACCGTCCAGGCCTCCAGCGTGTACTTCAGCGCGATCAAGGACCGCCTCTACTGCGAGAGCCCGGACGCCATCCGTCGCCGCGCGTCGCAGACGGTCACCCACGAGCTGCTGATGACGCTGGTGAAGCTCCTCGCCCCGGTCATGCCCCACACGGCCGAGGATGCATGGACGCACATTCCCAACAAGCCGGACGGCTCGCCCGAAAGCGTCCACCTCGCTACGCTCCCGGAGTGGGACGCCGAGACGCTGGAGTGGGTCGAGGACTTCACCCCGATCAACCCCGACCAGATGATGTGGTCCGGAGACCGGTTGCAGGTCGGGCCCGGATGGGTCTGGGAGCAGATCATGACGCTCCGGGCCGCCGGGCTTGCGGAACTGGAGAATCTCCGCAACGCCGGCGTGAAGAACCCGCTCGACGCCGAGGCCGTCTTCCGCGTCCCTCAAGACCACGACGAGACCGCCCGACTGATCGAGACCTACCTCCACGAACTGGAGGACCTCCTCGGCGTCGGCTACGCCCGCATCGAGCGCAGCGCCGCGCCCGCCGAGGACGCCCCGGGCCTGGGGGTTTCCGTCGAGGTGCTCGACGCGCGGGAGAAGTACCCCCGGTGCGAGCGAAGCTGGAAACGCCGCCCGGACGTGGGTTCGGTGGAGGGCTGCCCGGACCTCAGCGCCCGCGACGCCGCCGTCCTCGCCGAGCGCGAAGGGCAGTAGGCGGGAGGTCTGAGCCCAACCGCGACCTTCAGGTACAGGATTACCCGTAAGGACTTTTCCCAATCCCGCGAAATCCGTCCGGATTCGCAGGGAAGATTTCAGGAAACGCCGCGTCTGGCCGATAGGGACCAATGCGGTCAATGTGACGGGTCGGGAGCCGCTCGGGTCGGGTCGGCTCAACCCGTGATTCTCTGACAGGCAGGACTCTGTTCCTGCCTGTTTTTTTTAGCCTTTCGCATCGTTTCCGTAGCTGCGATTCGCCGGGACGGCGGCGCAGACCCGGCGAATCGCTGAGATTTCACGCTGTCCGTAACTTCCTTTTTTTTGATGCTTAGGTGAAATTCTGGGCTTGGTTCTCGGAGTGTTCTAGTTTTTTCTATATGTTGAACGAGGGATTGGTCGATAGGAAGGGCACAAGGGATGCGTGGCATACATAGCTGACCGCACCCAACCCCGACCCATGCCACGCACACCAATCGAAAGAGCCGGCCCGGACGGGTCGGCTCTTCGTACGCGCGGTCGTCTTGTCGGGGGCGGGTTACGCCCGTGCGTCCACGCCCCAGTTCTGCAGGAGCCTGGCGAGCGTCTCGCGGTGCGCTTCGGCAAGGGGGGTCATGGGCAGGCGCAGCTCGTTGCGGCATTTTTCCTGCATCGCCAGCGCCGCCTTGATCGGGATCGGGTTCGTCTCGCAGAACATCGCTCGGAACAGCGGAAAGAGCTTGTGGTGCTGCTCGGCCGCCGCGGCGGTGTCGCCCGAGGCGAACAGGTCGCAGAGCTTGCGCACCTCGGCGGGCAGGGTGTTGGCCAGGACGCTGATGACCCCGCTGCCGCCGACCGACATGATCGGGAGCGTCAGCGAATCGTCGCCGGAGAGGATCGTGATATCACTCCGGCTGGCGATGGCGCTGGAGACGTCCAGGTCGCCGGTGGCTTCCTTGACCGCCACGACGAGCTCGATCTCCTCGTACATGCGGACGACGGTTCCCGGCTCGAGCGCGACCCCGCAGCGCCCGGGGATGTTGTAGAGCACGATCGGGAGCCCCACCTCCGCGAGTTTTGCGACGTGGGCGTACATGCCCTCCTGCGTGGGCTTGTTGTAGTAGGGGTTGACCACCAGGGCGGCGTCGGCGCCGGCGGACTTGGCCTGTCGGGTCAGGCGGACCGCCTCTTCGGTGGAGTTCGACCCGGTCCCGGCGATCACCGGAACCCGCCCGCCGCTCCGCTCGGCGGTGAAGGCGATCACCTGGTCGTGCTCGTTGTGGGAGAGGGTGGGACTCTCGCCGGTGGTTCCGCAGGGGACGAGCCCCTGGATGCCGCTTTCGACCTGCCAGTCGATGTGCCGCCCGAAGGCGTCCCAGTCGATCTGCCCACC
>CAYTQL010000212.1:5076-5630 GCA_964439555.1 uncultured Planctomycetaceae bacterium
CTTCTCGGTCATGGGTCCGGCCTCTGTTCTGGGAGTGTGCGTGGTCTGTGCGTTCCCGCAAAGCAAAGAAGCGTATCACACACCCGCGCGATTCTCCACCGTGCCACGCATGGGCGAGACGCCCGCGCCATGAATTCGTCGCGCACCGGTCGGGGGAGGTCCCTCGGGGCGGGAGGCGACCTCGGGCTACTTCAGCCCGCCGGTCTGACCGCGGGAGCCGAGGTAAACGCTCTGACCGGGAGAAATCTCCAGCCCGCGGTCCACCTTCTTCTTCAGCCCCGCTTCGCTGTCGGCGTAGAGGGGGGAGATCTCCAGCGCCGCGGCGACCTGCCCGTCGGCGTCGCGGGGGACGGCGATTCCGGCGCCTTCGAGCCACTCGGCCGCCCGGCGGACCTGGTCGTGCAGGCTGGTGGTCAGGGAGTCGGGTCCTTCGGCGTTCTTGATGGGGCTGAACTCCTCGCTGCGGAGGGTTTCGAGGATCACGGTCTGCTCGGCCAGCGGCATCGCGTCGAAGACGAACATCTCCAGCTTCACCGCGTTGGGCTCGTCGGGGG
>CAYTQL010000213.1:0-5591 GCA_964439555.1 uncultured Planctomycetaceae bacterium
TGATGTGATCCGTTGGCACCTCTCCGGCCGGGACGATTCGGGGCGGGAACCGAGTCCGGCGGGACCGGGACCTATAACCTGAGCGGCGACGGGCAGGTCTTCACCGCCAAATCCTACGTCGGCAGCGCCAGGATCGGGCGCTTCGTCCAGACCGGCGGGGCCCACGCCGCCGGCGCGATGGTCGTGGTGGGCTGTGAGCCCGGCGGCGAAGGCACGTACGAGATGATGGATGGGAACCTGGCGACCATGCTGCTGGCCATAGGCTACAGCGGATTGGGGACCTTCGTGCAGACCGGCGGGACCGTCGACGTCAGCCACAGCCTCTCGCTGGGCTACCAGCCCGGCGGGTCCGGGCGCTACGAGATGCAGAACGGTGAGGCGACGGCCGCCAACCTGTACGTGGGCGTGTTCGGGCCCGGGCACCTCATCCTCAAGGGCGGGACGTTCGGCGTGCAGACCCAGGCGTACGTGGGCGACTACGGCGGGGCCGGGACCGCCATCCTCGACCGCGGCGGGATGAGCGTCGGCGGTGAGCTGCGAATGCAGTCCATGACCGCCGCCAGCGACAACCGCGGGACGCTCCAGTACGCGCTCCACGGCATGACGGCCGGGCAGGACTACGGGCAGGTCCTCGGCACGACAGACCTACAGCCGATGGCCGTGGCCACGCTGGGCGGCACGCTGGTGGCCGGATTCAGCGACTACGCGCCGCAAACTGGCGACCGCTTCACGCTGCTGGACGAGTTCTATGGTGTCAGCGGCGAGTTCGACGCCGTCTCGGTTGAGGGCCTCAAGGCCGGGTTCCAGTACGCCGTCGTCTACGGAAGCGACTCTGTTGAGCTGGTGGCCCTGAGCGACGGCGAGATTGCCGACGCGGTAACGAGCGTCGTCTTCGTTGGCGAGGCGGGCTTCGGCGGCACATGCGGGCGGATCGGCGGTACCGACGTGAGGTTCGCCGATACCCTCGGTGGGCGGTTCGCCGGAACCTACCGCCGCCTGACCTTCCAGGACCTATGGGACGAGACGCCGGCCTTCACTGGCTTCAGGGCCGCCGGACTCAGCAAGGGCCAGCTCTGGAACCTGTCCTACGACGGCCAGTACGAGGATTCCCTGGAACTGACTTTTGAGTACGACGAGTCCCTCCTCGGCAGCGGCTACGACGAGATGAAGCTGGGAATCTGGCACCACACGGGAAGTCACTGGGAGATGCTCAGCGTCTTGGACCGCGACCTGCTGACAAACCGTCTGACCGTCGTTACCGACGGGCTTTCGCCGTTCGTCCTCGGGGAGGTCCCCGAACCCTCGACAGTAGTGCTGCTGGCGGTCGCAGCCGGCGCATTGCTGCGCAAGAGATCGCGTCGATAACCGGAACGCCTACCGACTGATATCGGGCTGGCTTGACGCGGGCCAAAGCGCAGAGCGGCAGTCGGCCAACATGTCGGGCCGGGCGAGGAGCCCCCGTTGGGACCGGCCGGTCGGGCTCAGATGATAGGCGCAGACGGCTATCGGCTCCAGACAGACATGATGGCAAGCCCACGCCGGATTTACGGCACCGACTCAGGCTGGCTCGCGGTGGTAGTGCTCCAGCAAGCCTTAGAGCCACTGGCGGAAACGAATGCCCCAACCGGCGTTCTCCCGGGCCAGGCGGAGCATCAACTGCCGCAACGACTCGGGCATCCCCGGCCGGCCGACCTTCTTCGGCTCCTCGCCCGTATGGTCCGAAAACCCAGCCCAGGCGTGATGGGCATGGTCTTCGCCTTGCCCTTGCGTTGCTGGGCATCTGATCAGGAGCCCCGAGTCTTGACTCTCCCGCAGCGGCTACGCGCCCGGCGCGCTCGTCCCCGCCTCCGCCCCACAGCCGCCTGACTGACAAGTTGAATAGACTACGCCGCGCGGCGGTAGTAGCGCAGCAGCCCACCCAGGCGTTCGACGCAGTGGACCTCCCCCTCGTCTCTACCGACGGATTCGTTCGGATCGAGAAGACGATTGCCGAAGCCCTGATGATTCCGTTCCCCGTGGTAGTGGGCGATGAACTCGTCCACGGCGAGCCGCAGCTGCCTCTTCCCGAGGAAGATCATCTTCGCCAGGCACTCGGACTTGATCGAACGCACAAAGCGCTCCGCGTGCGGATTCAGATTCGGGCTCCGCGGTGGCAGCTTGATCGTCTTCACCCCGCCGGCCTTCAGGACCTCCGCGAACTGACGAATGAACACCGGGCTTCGATCGTGGATCAGATACCGCTTGTCCCGCAGGAATCCGTCAAAGGGGTCCGTCAGATTCCGGGCAACCTGGCTCATCCAGCGCCCGTCCGGCTCCGGGACAATGCCCGCGATCTCGACTCGTCGTGTGCTCAACTCGATCAACGAACAGCACGTGGTAGCGAATCAGACCGCGAAGCGTCATCAGCTCCACGGTGAACAAGTCCGTCGCAGCCAACACGCTCCAGTGGGACTTCAGGAACATCTTCCAGGACATGCCCTTGCGACGCTCCGGCGCCGGCTCCAGGCCATGGTCCTTGAGGATACGCGCGATGGTCGAGCGGCTGACCGAGTGGCCGAGATTGTCCAGCGAGCCTTGGATGCGGCCGTATCCCCAGGAACCGTTCTCCTTGGCCATGCGGACCACCAGGGATTCGATCGACTCCGCCACCCGGGGTCGCCCCGGCCTGCGATTCGCGCTGCCGTCGTACTTCCGGCCGACCAGCGTCCGGAACCACCGCAAGACGGTCTCGGGCGTCACCAGCGTGCAGACCTCGCCAAGCAGCTTGCGGCCCAATGGTTTGCCCTTCGCAGCCAGCCGCCGACGCTGGTCATCCGTGAAGCGAATCCGTTTGCCCTTGAGTTGCTCCCGGAGCACCTTGTTCTCTTCGCGCAAATACCCCAGCATGTCCTGTTGCTGGCGGTTGAGCCAGCCAGCGCCACCACGATGAACTGCCACGTCTGAAGGATCATGCCCTGCATGGTACCGCCCGAGAGGGCTCGCCGCCAAGCCGAATCTGCGCCGGATCGTGCCCGCGTAATCGACTGCTATCAAATGACTTCCGGCGCGGCAGAGTATTCGGACCATACGCCATCTGGCCCGCTCTACCGATGCACAATCCGCTGGGCACAACGGGCTATTTCAAAATCACATCTTGACGTAGTCGGGTAGCATCCTGTATCCTTCCGTCTCATGATCGAAAGGGATCTCGCATCGAGAGCACGGAAGGCAGCCGAAGGCTTCCCGATCGTCACGATCACCGGTCCGCGCCAAAGCGGTAAGTCCACGCTGTGCCGGAGCGTCTTCCCGGGCCGCGCGTACGCGAACCTCGAACTCCCCGACAGCCGCAGGTTCGCCCAGGAAGATCCCCGCGGATTCCTCGCGGGTTTCCCAGAGGGAGCCATTCTCGATGAGGTGCAGCGGTGCCCGGAGTTGCTGTCCTACCTTCAGGTCATGGTGGACGACGATCCAACGCCTGGGCGTTGGGTTTTGACCGGCTCCCAGAATCTGCTGTTGCTCGAATCCGTCAGCCAATCCCTGGCCGGCCGGGCCGCGATCCTGCACCTGCTGCCACTGTCCCGCAGAGAAATGCGCCGCTTCGACAGCTATCCGGAATCCCTTGACGAAACGCTCCTGACCGGCGGGTATCCGGCCATCCCGGACAAGGGGCTCTCCGCCCCGGATTGGCTCGGGTCCTACGTTGCCAGTTACATCGAGCGTGATGTCCGCACGATCACCAACGTCGGCGATCTGACGGCATTCCGGCGATTCGTGGAGCTCTGCGCGGGTCGAACCGGGCAGTTGCTCAACCTCTCGTCGCTGGCGTCGGACACAGGCATCACGCAACCAACGGCTAAGTCGTGGCTGTCGATTCTTGAGACGAGCTTCCTTGTCTTCCGGCTGCGGCCCTTTCACGCGAACCTTCGAAAGCGGCTGGTCAAGATGCCGAAGCTCTATTTCCACGACACCGGCTTGGTGTGCTGGCTGCTGGGAATCCGATCCATGGATCAGTTGCGCAACCATCCCTTGCGTGGCTCGATCTTCGAGACATGGGTCGTCTCCGAGATCGTCAAGCATCGCATGAATCGGGGCGAGCAGGCAGGGGTGTACTTCCTGCGGGATCGGCACGGAACCGAGGTGGACGCGGTGGTAGACCGCGGCGACGGCCTCCTGGCCGTCGAAGCGAAGAGCGGACAGACGGTAACGGAAGACATGCTGCGAATGGCGCGCCGAGGCAGTTCACTGCTGGGTGCCGGCGGCGGTGTCAAGACGTTCCTCGTCCACGGCGGAGACGCACATCAGCCGAGGCAAGACATCACAATATTGCCCTGGGAGGGTCTGGACCAGCAGCAGTGGACCCCCGACGAAGAGGAATGAGCGGATGCCCGGGCCTTCCATACCACGGCACCGGGATGTTCAGAAGCCACTGCGGAGAGTCGACTTGAGCCCTGGGACGAAACCTGTAACCCCTGGCGTCTTGCAGTGGGGCAAGGGGAAAAGGCTCCTGCCGGAAGGGCGCGCCCCGGCGGACGGCAAAGCCGGCTGCACCAACGTGGGCATCGGCAGGCCGAACGCGGAACCGGTGTCCTTACCGAAAACCTCATCCGGGCGGCGGGACGCCGGATCACGGGCGTGAGGGAAGCAGGCTGGGGAAGTCCGGCTTACTGGGAAGGAGTCATCGAGGCCGCCCAAGAGAGGATTTGGCGGTCATCTTGGGGCCCGGAACCCAATGGGCGCGCAATCCCCTGCGGGTGAAGCAAATCGAGGCAGACGAGCTGGCCGCTACGCCGCCCGGCGATACCGGTGATACAGCCCACCGAGGAACGGCTCAGCTACAACGCGACCTGCTTCGAGCGGCTCGACCTCCCGTGGGTTCGGCGAGTTCCGATCCAGCGACAGGTGCGCTCGAGCTTCATGGTAGTAGCGGAGGTACTCAGCCAGGATCTTTCGCAGATGGGTCTCGCTGAAGACGATCACGTGGTCCAGGCACTCTCGGCGAATCGAGCCGATCACCCGTTCGACGTAAGGATTCTGCCAGGGGGCTCGTGGCGCGATCAGGACTTCTTCGATGCCCATGGCCTGGACTCGTTGCTGGTAGTCGTGCCCGTAGATGCCGTCACGGTCTCGCAGCAAGAACCGCGGCGCCGTGTCGAACGGGAACGCCTCCACGATTTGCTGAGCGGTCCACCGGGCTGTCGGGCTGGTTGTGACGTTGGAATGGATGATTCGACGACGGTCGTGCCCCAGCACCAGGAAGACATACAGCACGCCGAACGTGACGGTCGGCAAGGTGAAGAAGTCGACGGCGGCGATCTGCGTGACGTGGTTGGCCAGGAAGGATCGCCATGTCGCCGACGGCGGCTTCCTCGGCCGAACCATGTACTGTGACACCGTCGATTGCGCCACGTCGTAGCCCAGCAGGCGAAGCTCGGAGAGGATGCGCGGGGCGCCCCAGGTGACATTCTCCACGGACATTCGCCGGATCAGCTCCCGCAGCTCCCGCTCGACCTTCGGCCGACCTGATAGCGTAGTCTTTGTTTCGCACATTCAAAAAGAGGGGTAGCCCATTGGCTGGTCGATACTTGGAGTAGTTGGCAACCAAGAAGACCAGG
>CAYTQL010000214.1:0-5528 GCA_964439555.1 uncultured Planctomycetaceae bacterium
GCAGCCAGTCGTTCTCGAGCCACTGCTTGTGGCGCGCGAGGATGCGCCCGCGGTTTTCGGGGGCCTCGGCGCGGCGGACCTCGCCGAACTCGTCCTCCCCGCGCTGATCGTATACCCCGTAGATCTGCGAGTAGCCCGAGTAGTCCGGGCGGTCGTACCAGACCTTCGTCCCGGCGACGCCGGCGTTTTCGTAGCCCGAGAGTTCCAGGCGTCCGCGCCAGCCTTCGGGGCGCAGCAGCCCGAGCAGGCGGAAGAGGTGCCACTCGCTCTCGACGCCCCAGTCGAAATCTCCGTGCTTGCCCGCCTTCACGCTGCGCAGGGCGGTGTGCCCCTGCTCGGCGTCGAACTGCGTCTGGGGCCAGTAGAGGAAGGGCACGCCGCGGACGTTGTAGGTCACGTTTTTCAGTTCCGCCGCCCAGCGTCGCGGGCTGATCCGCCGCCCGGTGGCGTCGTAGACGGTCTGGTCGGTCATCACCGCCCGGCGGGCGCCGATGGAGTAGGTCGGGGTGTAGAAGTCGCTGGTGGAGACGCGGGCGTTCTTGAACCATAGTGTGCGGGCGGAGAGGGCCCGGGCCTCCTCGGCCCGGACGTAGACCGGGACGTTCCGCTGTTCCTGGATCGTGCGGTAGACCGGCTTGACGACCCAGGCGCGGTCGGTCTCGAAGGCGTAGTAGGCGCGCGGGGCGCGCATGTAGCGCTCGCCGCGGGCGATGACCACGTCGCCCTCGAGGTAGACGCCGATGAGCGTCTCCTTCCAGTCCTCGGGTCCGGGCAGTCCGGTCTCCAGTCCGCCGAAGCGGGCGGTCCAGGGGACGCGGACCTCCTTCGGCGGACGCTTGGCGGAGAACAGCACCGCCCGCTGGGCCCGCAGTTCGAGGTACAGGTCGCTCTGGGGCGTGCCGACGCCGAGGTAGACGTTCCCGGTCGCCACGGTGACGCGGCGTTTGCCGCGGACCTCACTGGAGCCCTTGTCGGCGTGGAAGCTCAGCGGCTCGACGGGGCGGGGGCGCGGAACCGGGCGGGCCCGCACGTCCGGCCGGGTGGCGGGGCGCGTCGCGGGCCTGGTCGTCGGGCGCGTCCGCGGGGAGGGTACTTCCCCGGCGGCGCGGGCCTGCTTCGCCCTCCGGTAGAGCGGCAGGTGGGACAGGTCCCGCGGGATGGGGCGGCCTTTCACGTCCAGCCGGCCCTGCTGGGAGAGGTCCACGAGCATCGCCCGGTCGGTGGTCGTCGCCCCGCCGGGCTCGACGACCTTCGCCTTGCCTTCGACGTAGATCACCAGGTCGTGGCGGACGCCCTGGTCGGTGCGGATGTCGCGAATCCAGACCACCGCGTCCCGCCCGGTGACCGTGCGCTCGCCCAGTTCGAGGCGAAAATCGCCCAGCAAAACCGTGACCCGGCGCCCCTGATCGGCGAAGAAGTGAATCTGCTTGCCCGAAAGCGTCGCGTCTTCGTGGACCGTCTCGCCCGCCGCACCGGCCGGGGCCAGAACCGAGACCGCCGCGAGCAGGATCAATTGTCCGACAGCGCGCTTCGGCAGGTGGATCATTCTCTTCTCGCAAAGGAAGCGTGAACACGAACGCGGCGGCGATTATAGGGGCCCGGTAGGGCAAGTCAACCGAATCGGCCCAGCGCAGCGCCGGCGGGGGCGGAGGGTAACGCTCGGGCGGGGCACGTGTTTAAGGGAAGCCGATGAGCCCGCGCCCGGAGGCGCGGGAAAGCGAACTTCGCGGGAGGTGTGCATGAACCGCAGCATCGCAGCGTGGGTGGCGGCCGCGGGCGTGGTCGTCGCGGCGGGGGGGCTGATTGTCCTCGTCGAGACCGAGCCGGACCGCACCGCAGAAGCGCCCGAGGCGGCGCCGAGCACCGAGCAGGCCCAGGTCCGCCGGTTGGTGCAGGAACTGGGCAGCCGCAGCGCTGCGACCCGTCGCGCGGCGGCGACGAAGCTCGGGGCGATGCACCGCAGCAAGTACATCGGACGCGCCGTCGAGCCGCTGATCGCGGCGCTGGGCGACGGGGAAACCTGGCGCGTCCGTCTGCCGGCGGCGCGGGCCCTGAGGCTCATCGGCGACCGGCGGGCGGTTCGGCCGCTGCTGGAGCGGTTGCGGGAGGATGAGCACACGGCCGTGCGGGTCGCGGCGGCCAGGGCGCTGGGGGCGCTGGGCGACCCCGCCGCCTCGGACGCCCTCGCCCGGGTCGCCCGGAACGACACGCTGGACGAGGCCCTGCGCCTCTCGGCGATCGAGGCGCTGGGAACGCTGGGCGGGGCGCCCGCCGCGCCGGCGCTGATCGAGGCGATGAAGGACGAGGCGGACCTTGTCCGCCGCGCCGCGGCCGCGAGCTTGGGCGCGCTGGAAGCGGTCCGGGCGGTTGACCCGCTGATCGAACGGCTCTCGGACGCCGATCCGCTGGTGGTCGAGGCGGCGGCGGGCGCCCTGGCGGCGATCGGCGACGAGCGGGCCTTCGAGCCGCTCGTCGGGCTGCTGGAGCGCGACGTCGCGCGGGTCCGCTGGGCGGGCGCGGGGGCGCTGGGCGTCCTGGGCGACCCCCGCGGGCGGAAGCCGCTGGAAAAGGCCGCAACCGGCGACCCGAACCCGCACGTCCGCGCCGGGGCGGTCGCGGCGCTGGGGCGCCTCGGCGACGAGGCGTCGCTGCCCACGCTCGCCCGCGCCCTGCGCTACCGCAACCCGGAGGACCCGAAGGACATGAAGGTCCCGCGCTCGTCCGCGGCGGCGATCGGGCGGATTCCCAGCGAGCGCAGCGTGGAACTGCTCATCGACGCCCTGACGCTGCCCGACCGCAGTCACTCGCTGCACCAGGCGGCGGCCGAGGCGCTGGAGGCGATCGGCCCGGACCTGGCGATGCCGCCCCTGCTCGAGAGGCTCCGCAGCGGCGACGCCCGCCAGCAGTACATCGCGGCGCGGGCGATCGCCATCGGACCGAAGTCGCCCGAGGCGACCGAGCCGTTGATCGGGTTGCTGGACTCGCCCAACGAGCGGGTGCGGGCGCAAGCGGCCGAAGCGCTGGCGAAGATCGCTCCGCCCGAAGCCGCCGACGCCCTGGTCTACGCCCTCGGCGACGAGCACTGGAAGGTGCAGGCCAACGCCGCGGACGCCCTGGCGGCGATCCGACCGGACCAGGCCGTCGAGCCGCTGACGACGTTGCTGCGCTCGCGGCGGCGGCAGGTGGTTTTTGCGGCCGCTCACGCCTTGGGCGAGATCGGCGACCCCGCCGCCGTCGAACCGCTCAGCAAGCTGCTGAAATCCCGCGAGAAGGCGGATAAGCTGGCTGCGGCGGCCGCACTGGGACGCATGGGCCCCGTCGCCGTCGACGCGACCGACGAGCTGCTGGCGGTCATCCGCGAGGTCAAGGCCGGCGGACATCGCCCGACGGTCGCCTACCGACTGGTGATCGGCACCGACGTGGTCCTCGCGGCGATCAAGGCCCTCGGCGAGGTCGGCGACGCCCGCGCCCTCGACCCGCTGCGAACCATGGCCCGCGAAGGACACCCCGACGTCGCCGGACAGGCCGGCGAGGCCCTCAACCGCATTCTCATCAGGCGACAGGGATCATGAAACTCGACTACGCGAAGCTGCTCCGGATCGTCATGACCGTCGGCGGCGCTTTCTGCGTCCTGGCGCTGGTCGGCGTGTTCATGCCGATGTCGCTGATGGATCGCACCCATCGGGCGATGGGCCTGGGTCCGCTGCCGACCGCGCCGATCGTGGAGTACCTCGCCCGGGCGCTGTCGGGCTTCTACGCCCTGATTGGCGGGCTGCTGATCCTCCTGGCGCGCGACGTCCACCGCTACCGGGCGGTGATCGCCTACGTCGCGGTCGCCTGGCTGGCGATGGTCTGCGTCATCTTCGTCTACGGGTTCGGGATGGGCAGGTTGTTCTGGTACGTCCTGGGTGATTTCGTCACCATGATGCCCTTCGGACTGGCGATGCTGATCCTGCTGTACCTCGCCGCCCGGCAGCGCAACGCCCGGGCGGACTGACCTGAGCCCATGGAGCAGCGCGCCTGGAGCATCTCGGCTGAGTGGATCGTCCGGGGCGACGCCCCGGCGGTGCGCCGCGGGGTGTTGCGCGGGCGGGGCGGGCGGATCGAAACCGTCGGGCCGCGCGGGGAGGTCGAGCCCGCCGCCGAGCACCGATCCCTGGGGCGCGCGGTCGTGCTGCCCGGGCTCATCAACGCCCACACCCACCTGGAGCTGACCCCGCTGCGGGGCAAACTCCCCGCGCGCCGCCCGCTGGCGCAGTGGCTCTTCGGCGTCGCCCGGAAGCGCCCGCGCGGTCCGGAAGCCCGCGCCGCCGGCATTCGCGACGGGGCGGTCGAGGCCCTGGCCGCGGGAACCACCACGCTGGCCGACACCTGCCACGACAACTTCGCCTGGCGCGTGCTCAAGCCCTCCCCCCTGCGGAAGGTCTGCTTCGCCGAGGTCATGGGCATCGGGCCGCTGGCCCCCGGGGCGAAGGCGAAGCTCGAAGCCCAGCTCGCCGATCTCGAGCCGGACCGGCGTCTCCGCTTCGGCATCGCCCCGCACGCGCCGTACTCGGTGACGCCCGAGCTCTACCGGGACGCCCTGGCGATCGCCCGCCGGCGCGGCTGGCCGGTTTCGACCCACCTGGCCGAGACCGAGTCCGAGCGGCAATTCCTCCGTTCCGGGGGCGGGAAGCTCTTCGAGTTCCTCGCCCGCCTGGGGCTCTACGACTCCTCGGTCGAGATCGCCGGCGCCAAGCCCGTCGTCCTGGCCGAACGCCTCGGGCTCCTGGAGGCCGGGACGCTGCTTGGGCACTGCAACTACATCGACGACGAGGAACTGGAGCTCCTGGCCGGGTCGTCGGCGTCGGTGGCGTACTGCCCGCGCAGCGCCGCGTTCTTCGGGCACACCGGGCACCGTTACCCTGAGATGCTCTCGGCGGGGGTGAACGTCTGCCTCGGCACCGACTCGCTGGCGTCGAACACGACGCTGAGCATCCTGGACGAGATGCGCCGCCTCCGCCGAGACGCACGCACCTCGAACGCGGCGATCCTGGCGATGGGCACCGTCAACGGCGCGAGGGCGCTGGGGATGGATGCGGAGGTCGGGACGCTGAACGCCGGCAAGCTGGCGGACCTCGCGGTGGTCCCGCTGGGCGACGATGCCGGCGCCGAGCCCGTCGAGGCGGTGCTCACCGGCGAACAAACCGTCGCCGCTACGATGATCGGCGGCGAGTGGGTGCAGGGCTCGGAAGGACAGCGGCGGCGTTGCAGTTGACCTCAGCCCCGAAGCGCCGGCGGCGCGCCCCCGGTGAGGTTCGCTCCTCGACCCGGAGCCCCGACGGGGCGAAGGGGCGCTTGGGGCCTGAGGGTTCCTTCGCCCCGTTGGGGCTCCGGCGCCAGGGGGCGCGAACCGGGGGTTCCCTCCGGTCACCCCCGGCTACGATCGGCGACCCCTCCGGGGTCTGACGACAGCAACGCTGTGCCGGTCGCTCGCCCCTCCGGGGTCTGACGACAGCAACGCTATGCCGGTCGCCCGCCCCTCCGGG
>CAYTQL010000215.1:0-5517 GCA_964439555.1 uncultured Planctomycetaceae bacterium
CCCGCTCCTTGAAGATCACCTTGTCGGTTTCCTTGTCCCGTACCGTCAGCACCGGGTGACTGTGCAGCCACCACGCCCCGATCGCGAACCCGACCGTCGCCAGGAACACGACCAGCACGACCACCAGCGCCCAGGGTCCGGGGCCCCGCTTGCGCGGGGGGTGCATCGCCTGCCTCTGCGCCGCTGCGGCGGGCGGGCGCTGCGGCGGCGGCGCTGGCGGAGAGGACGCCGCGCCGAGCGGTTCGGTCGAGCCGACGAAGACGTTCCCGCAGGCCGAACACTGGAACCGGGCGTTCTCCGCAGGACGGGGCACTTCGAGACGCTTGCGGCATTGGGGGCATCGGACGGCGTGCATGCGGGCCTCCCTTGGTGAGGATTCGATCAAGAGTATAAATCGATCCGCTCGCCGAGGGGAGCGATTTCTCCCGCAGCGATTTCTCCCGCACACTGGCGCAGGATGCGCGTCCGTATTGTGGCCTGGCCATCTTGGCCATGCGCCCCCCGGCCGTCTCGGCCGGGGGGCACGGGCAGGACGCCCATGCCACGAATTTGTCCCGTGCCCTTGGCGCAGCCGTCCGGGCCGCTACACTGCCGGACTTTCGGAGCGAACGATGCTCGGACTCGAGATCACGCTGATTCCCGAGGGCGTCGGGAGCGTCCTGTGGTTCCTGGTGCTCGGCTCGCTCAGCGCCATGCTCTTCAGCCTCGCCAAGACCGGCTTCGGCGGGAGCGTCGGGCTGCTGGCGGTCCCCGTGATGATCTACGCCTGCGGAGGCAACGCCGACCTGGCCATGGGAATCATGCTGCCGATGCTCATCGCCGCCGACTGCGTGGCGGTGATCACCTGGCGCGGGCAGTGGCGGTTGAACACCGTGCTGAGGATGCTCCCCGGGGTCGTCGCGGGCATCGCCGCCGGCGGGGGCATGCTCTACCTGCTCGGGCGGGCGGGGCAGCGCCGGGAGCTGATCGACGCGGCGATGAAGCTGGGCATCGGCGCGCTGGCGCTGCTGTTCGTGGCGCTGAAGGTCATCAACACCGTCCGCAAGCGCCCGCTGACCTTCCGCCCGGGCCCGCTCCAGGCGACCGGGGTCGGCGCCGGGGCCGGGTTCGCCAGCACCCTCTCCCACGCCGCCGGGCCGATCGTGGCGATGTACATGCTCTCCCAGGGCATGCCCAAGGCGCGATACGTCGCCACTACGGCACTGTTCTTCTGGATCGGGAACCTGCTGAAGCTCGTGCCCTACGGAACCCTCGGCCTGATCAACACCGGCACCCTCGGGGCGGGAGTGGTGCTGATCCCCGCGATCGCCGTCGGGGCGCTGCTCGGGCTCTTTCTCCACAAGCGCGTCGGCCCGAAGCAGTTCAACGCCGTCGTCTACGCCCTCCTGCTCCTGGCGGGGGCGGACCTGATCCGGAAGGCGATTGACTCGCTGGTTCACTGACGGCGTGCCCGGCGGTCCGGTCCCTCGCAAGCGGCGCCGCGCCGGAAAGCTGCGCGAACTGCCCGACCCCCGCGGACGTCCCCGGCAGTCGCGGAGCCCGCGAATCAGCTAGATCGAGACCAGCCCCCGCTGGATCGCCAGGCGCATCAGCGCGGCGATCGAGTCCACCTCGCACTTGCGATAGATGTTGTACCGATGGTTCTCGACCGTCTTGGCGCTGATGTGCAGACGTCGGGCGATCTCCTTCGAGCTGAGCCCCTCGCAGAGCAACTGGACGATCTCCGTCTCCCGCTGCGACAGCTCGTTGCGGGGCAGACGCTGGTTTTGCGAGGTGTCCACCGCCGTCGAGACGTCCGCGACGAGCAGTTCCGTCGCCTCCGGGGTCAGGTATACGTGGTTCTCCGAGGCCATGTGGATCGCCTTGAACAGCTCGGACGGGGCGGCGTCGAAGTTCACGTACGCCTTCGCCCCGATCCGCAGCGCCGTGTAAATCTGCCCCCGGCTGGACTGCTCGGCCAGGACGACCATCGGCAACTCGCGGTCCGCGCTCTGAAGACTTTCGCGAATGCGATGGAACGTGCTGAACGGGCCCCCGCTGAGCAGGAGGACCAGCACGCCGACGTTCTGCTCGCCGACCTCGTCGAGATGTGCGACGAGCGCATCGGCGTCCGGGACGGAGTGAATCTCCTCGAAACCCTCCCCCCGCAACAGCGAGACGAGCCCCTCGCGTATGAGGGTGGTCCCTCCCACGAGACACACCGAACCCTGATCCGTTCGAAAACTCGAGACCGACGGCCCGACCGGCTCACGGTGAACGTTGTTGCTCTGCATGACGCAGCTCCCCGGGGACTGCGGGGACTGGGCATCCTTGCCGTGAGCAGAATCCATCCGAGCTGAACTCAAGACGGCGACGAGGCCGTCCGCAGACGTGTGCGAAGCTTTGCTCCGGCTGCAACGCGAATGATTTTAGCTCTTGCTGATGTCCAAAGTCAAACCGAGGAACCGAAAAATCAGCAAAACTGGTATACTCATCCCCCCGGGCGGCGCCAGGAATGCCCTCAAAACCGAGAATCCGCACAACCGAATCGCCCGGAGTGCGGCAGGCCGCAAGACCGCTGGAACACATGCGTTATGGAGCTAACGAATTGCTGGACCCCGTTCGAAGGCCGCCCCGGAATCATTCCTATTCCGCAGAGGGAAAATGCTCAGTGCGGGCGCGGAATTCACGGGGACAGTTGGGCAGGCGTGATTTCCGCCCGCCTCGCCCCGCCGGGCGCCGCGGCTGCCGGTTCGGGCGCGTGGACAACCGACGCGCCCGCGGCAGAGCGGCACTTGACCGATTCGGAGCGACGCCTACCTGTAAGGTATGTCCTGGGCGTCCAGCACGCCCTTCAGCGCGGTCACCGCACGTCCGAACAGGTCCGGGCCGGTCTCGCCCTTGAACTGTCCGGCCTGCTTCAGGTGCGGTTCGAGGGTCATGTACCCGGTGAAGCCCCGCTGCTTGAGCGCCGCGGCGATCTGCGGAATCTGCCCCTGTCCCTCCCCGGCCGGGACGCACACGCCCTCGTCGGGGTTCTTGTCCTTGATGTGGAAGTACGCCGTGAGCTCATCAAGCCCCTGTTTCCATCCGTCGTCGTACGGGCGGACGCCCTCTTCGACGTAGTTGGCGGGGTCGAAGATACTCTTGAAACTCTCCGACTGGATCGTCGCGAAGAGGTCCTTGACGCCCTCCGGCCTCGCGCCGTAGATCGCCTTCTCGTTTTCGTGGTAGAGCACGCAGTCGGCGCCCTCGGCCGCCTCGACCATCTTCGCCATCCGCTCCATCACCGCCTCGCGCTGCTCGGCGATCGCCTTGCCCTCCGACGGATAGAAGCTGAACATCCGGATCCGGTGGGTCCCGAACGCCTCAGCCACCTCGAAACAGTGCTTGAGCAGGTCCAGATGGGCCTCGAAGTCCTCGTCCATGCGGATTTTGCCGATCGGCGAGCCGATGCACGGGCACCCGAAGCCCCGGTCTTCCATCTGCTTGTGATAGCCGCGGGCCTGGTCCACCGTCATCTGCGAGACGTTCGTCCCGTCGATCCCGCGGACGTCGATGTGCGTCACGCCGTTGGCTTGGCAGGTGTCCATCTGGAGGGTCAGGTCGTCGCCGATCTCGTCGGCGAATGCGCTGAGGGTGATCATGGGATGCTCCCGGTCTGGGGCCTTGGGGGTCTCTCGGGCGTATGAAAGCGGCAATGTACCGCCGCATCGCCCGCTTGACAAGCCCCGATGCGGGCGCCCGATGCGGGCGGTGCGAGATTTTCCCTTGACCCGCCCCCAGCGGCTGCTTATCCTAACCTCTAGACATCGCGGGGTAGAGCAGTCTGGTAGCTCGTCGGGCTCATAACCCGGAGGTCGGAGGTTCGAATCCTCCCCCCGCTAGTGAGGCCAACCGGTTAGAACCGGTTGGCCTCGCGTGTTATCAGCAAGCGCTGAGGCCGACAAGCCCCAGCGTCTTGCGTTTTACGCAAGGTTCCGCAATACCTTACGACAAGCGGCTATCCGCCGGCGTCTCTCGTCAGCCGCCGCAGAGACACGCCCATCGACCGTCCCGACCGGCCCCGATCGCGCCCCCGGCCGGAAGTCTCTGTGTCTCTCGCCGCCCCCATTCGCCGGGTTAAGGGGTGGTTGCCTTCGGCGCAGACACCCGAACCGTAAGCGTTCGATTCGCGGAAGCAGCCACGCCATCACAGCGCGACCCTCAGCCACGCGAAGAGCCAAGGCCACCGTCCGGGCACGTTGAAATGGCCCTCTTGCTCTGGGCTCCTCCAGCCGCTATGTGTGGCGAGAGCAACCGCGCGCAGCACATCGAGCCCATCGGCGGTGATTCGCCCACGACGGACCGCGATGAAACGATCCAGATCGCGGACAGCCTGCGACCCCCCCGCTCGCGCCGACGCTCGGCGGCCCGGCGCGTGCGATTTCTCTGGACCAGATCGTGGAGATGACGATGGTGCCGATGCTCTGCTGCTCATCTCGAAGGTTGGCTCTCCGTCAACTTGGCGGAACAGCCAGAGGCCTGCAGGCTGGGCCGTGTGCAGCCCTCGTGAGTCCCTGGGGCTTCCGAACAACGCCATTTGGCGTCTAAGTACATGCCTTTGTGGCCGTTAGGCATCCAGCGGGAACAATATCGGCGGCGACGCCGGCAGGGGGCCCCAGCCGATGGCGCTCACGGCGGCGATGAAGCATTCTGGCGGGACTATGGGCGGCCACGCGGTTGGCGCAAGGGCCTTTGAAGACAGAGGTTGCCGGGAACGAGCCAGCGTTGGCGTCCGCCAACATGACGGAGAGCCCGAAGGTTGAGGCATTGGCCGAAACGTCCCAGCCCGCGCTGCCTCGCCGCTACGATATGGCGAGCCCTGCCGGTAACCCTCGGGACTGCTATCCGCGTTCCGGGCTTCTCACCTGCAAGCTATCTTGCCCGACAAGCGTAGCCCCTCGCCGGTTCCTGGCCGGAGGGCGCTTGCAGATTTTCTCAGATTTTTTTGTCGAGGCCCTTGACTCCCCCGGCCGATAAGGCTACTCTACGGCAGTTTGGTGGGTCGGCGTCCTTCGGCCCCCTTGAGGATTGTTGAGAAGAATGGCTTTCACGACTGGCAACCTCGGGCATCATTGCCACCATCATCCGGCTCCAAGAGCCGGGCCCTAGAGGCTGCTTTTGTGCTGTCCGTCATGAAAGCCCCTGGGTCCGGCCCAGGGGCTTCTTTGTTGCGCACGGTGAGCGTAGCCTAGCTGGTTAAGGCGCCAGATTGTGGTTCTGGAGATCGCGGGTTCGAGTCCCGTCGCTCACCCTTAGGTCTGGACATTGATCGCAGCACGGTCCGGAACCGCTTTTGGCGGCGGCTCGCGGCAAGTGATCAGAGATGAACTTGGCTTCAGGGCCAAGCACGACAGGAAAGGAACCACCGATGGCAGGCTATGACGTTGCTCGCGGCACGAGAGACTTCTTGCCAGATGATACTGTTGTGCGCGACCACGTGGACAGGATCATCCGGTCGACATTCGAATCCTATGGGTGTCAGCGAGTTCAGAC
>CAYTQL010000216.1:0-1505 GCA_964439555.1 uncultured Planctomycetaceae bacterium
GCTGGATCGGTTGGACCTTTTCGGCGGCTCGGAGCGGGCGGTGATGGGCATGACGCTCTACGTCATCGACGTCGAGAGCGGCGAGGTGATCGCCTCGGAGGCGCTCGAGGAGTCCGTGCGGGCGGGCGACGGGAATGTCCGGGCGGCGTACAAGAACGTCTCGTTCGGGGGCAGCACCTTCTACCGCACCCCGCTGGGTCGGGCGACCGCGGACGTGATCGAACGGGCGGTGGACCGCGTCAGCGGGACGATCGCGGCGCGACCGTGGCAGCCCAAGGTCGCCCTCATCCACGAGGACTATCGCGTCATCATCAACGGAGGCGAGAATCGCTGCGTCCGGGAGGGGGCGGAATACGACGTCTACGAACTGGGCAAGCCCATCCTGGACCCGGACACGGGCGACGTGCTGGGTCACTCGGCCGGCGTGAAGGTCGCCCGGGTGCGGGTTACCCGCGTGGCGCCGCGGTACGCCGAGACGAAGGTTACGCTCGGGTCGATCGCGGACGTGAAGGTCGGCCAGCAATGCCGCCCCGCGCCGCCCAGTGTCTCGAAGAGTTCCCGGCCGCCCGGGGAGCCGGGCTCCTGAACCCCGGTGCGGGAACCGTCGGCCGGGCGATCTGTCCGATGGGACGCCCGGCCGTATAATGCCTGTGCTCATCTCACCCGAAGCGGAAAGGACTGCATCGTGAAACGCACTCTCTGCTGCATCATCGTCCTGATGGGGACGACCGGACTGATCCTCGGCGGCTGCGGGGACCAACAGACGCCCCCCGACCAGGACGAGAACGGGAAGGGCGACGGACAGAACGCCGACAGGGCAAGAAACGGCGCTTCGGGCGGGGGCGCCGACGCCGGTGACGCCGACGGGAACCGGGTGGCTGATGTCAACGTCAAGGACCTGCCCAAGTCGCTCGATCAGCTCCAGAAACTGCTCGGCCAGTTCCCCTCAGCCCAGAACGACGCCGAGTTGACCCGCCGACTGAAACCGAACCCCGAGGACTACGACGACATCTTCGCCGGCGACTGGCCCTCGGCGTTCGCCGAAGCGTACGAGCAACGATGGCGGGAGAACCCCCCGGTGATCCAGGCGAGCCCGGAGGAAACCAAGGTGGTCCTCTGGCCGGTCAGCTCCTCTCACCTGCGCCGCGGGCGCGGACCCCGCGTGGACCAGTTCCCCCAGCGGTGGCAGACGGTTGCCAAGCTCATCGAGCCCCGCCTGGCGCTGGTCCGTTTCGCCTTCGCCACCCCCGAGGGACGGGCCCGCCGGGCGTACGCCGCCCTCGTGTACGTCAACGGGCGCTGGGTCTACATCCCCGAGCCGTGGGACGTGCTGAGGCGTTGAGATTTTTGCCGAAAAAAGCGCTCCCCGGGATGGAAAACATCCGGGGCCCTCTATAATTCGAATGTCACCAGTCGCGACCCGGTTGACCGCGTCTCCCCCTGCGCGGCCGGCCGATTCGGCTGGTGACATTTTTTGCGCCCTTCGCCCGGGCGTTGCTCTTGCG
>CAYTQL010000216.1:1515-5471 GCA_964439555.1 uncultured Planctomycetaceae bacterium
ATCGGTGAGGCTGCGGCCGGGGCGCAGGAAAAGAAGCGGTACGCCCAAGCCGGCAGCGCCTACCAGGCGAAGCTCCGCGCCAAGCTCGCCTCCGACGTCCGCATCCCGTACCTCCAGGAGCAGATCCAGCAGGATCAAACAGCAGATCCGCACGATGCAGAAGGAACTGACCAGCTCACGGTAGTCCGCGGGCGCACCGCGGGTCAGTCGCGCAGGGCGCTGTTGATGGCCGTGCGGTAGGTCTTCTTCCCGCGTTCGTAGACCCAGCGGTCCTGCTCTTCGCCCTCGTCGAAGAGGATGACGGTGGGGTACGCGGAGATCTGCATCGACTCGCGGAGCTGGGGCACGTCGTTGATGTTCGTCTTGAGGAAGACCACCCGGTCGCCGTATTCGTCGGCGAGGTCCTGGAGCGTCGGCGCCAGGGCGGTGCAGGCGGGGCAGTTGGGCAGGTTCACGTCCAGCAGCACGGGCTTACCGGAGGTGTTGATCTGCTGCATCAGGGAGGCGTGGTTGTCCACGCGCGTCCAGTGCCCGCCCGGGCCTCCGCATCCAGCGAGGACCATCGCGGCAACGGACGTGAGCAGGCAGCAGGTCAGCGGTTTACGTGTCATGGGGTGTCTCCTGAAGGACGTGAAACTCACCCCATGGTAGCCCCGCACGGGCTCAAGACCCGCTACGGCGTCGATTTTTCGCTCCCGGGCGTCGCGCGGGGGACGCCGTAGCGGGCGGGCGGCGCGCGGAGTTCGCGAGCGGGCCGGCGTCTCGCGCGGTTTCGACGCCCGCGGGGCTCAGCGGGCCTTGTACGCGGACCAGAATCGCCAGAAATACTTCAGCGTGCTGGATTTGCGATGACCGCCCGGCCCGCCGTTGTGCACGCGGGCCAGCACTTCCAGGTCGTAATCGCTCCCGACGCCGCGGGCGACGCGGGCGTAGGCGGACGGGCAGTGACGCTGCCAGTACCACTTCATCACTTGCTCGCACCGCCAGGGGGTCCAGACGTAGCGATGGTAACTCCACCGGGCGCCGCCCTCGCGGCAGGCGTCTTCCCAGTAGTGACGCTGAATCTGGTACGCCCCGCGACTCCGGCCGCGATCGCCCACCGCCCGCACCTTCCCGCGGGACTCGACGTGGCGGATCGCGTCGAACAGCTTCCGGAGCTGATCGGTC
Source organism: uncultured Planctomycetaceae bacterium (assembly GCA_964439555.1). Taxonomy (GTDB): domain Bacteria; phylum Planctomycetota; class Phycisphaerae; order SM23-33; family SM23-33; genus CAYTQL01. The sequence continues at coordinate 2,683 of CAYTQL010000216.1, forward strand.
CGGGGGGTCGGTTTCGCAGCGGGTTTCCGTGCGGGTTCGGGCTTCGGCGCGGGCGCCGCCTGCGGTTGGGGCGTGGGGGACGCCGGCCGGGCGGCAGGCGCCGCAGGGCGCGGCACACGGGCCGGACCCGGCATAGCGACCGCGTTTGCAGCCACTTGCACCGTCCGGGACGGCGCCGGCCGCGCTGCCGCGACGGTCCGGACCCGCTGGGCGGTCAGGGGGATCAGCTCTCCGCGGGCGGAGCGCATCTCGAGGCGGACCAGTCCGGTGGTGATCCACACCGCCCCGGCCAGGAGCCAGAGGCACAGAACAACGGCGTTGCCGTTCTGCTGGGCGGCGGCGCGGGAACCGCGGTCCCATCGGGCGGGAGAGGATCGCCGCGGGCGGTTCGAGCGGGCGAACAGCGTGCCGACCCGCTCGGCCCCGCGGCGCAGGGCTTGTAGCGTCGGATTGATGGACATCGAGTTTGGTCCTGTCGTTGGGGCTCGAATGCCCCGGCGTACCGTGAACGCTGCCCGGTTCGCTGCGTCCTTGAGCTGCCAGGCTCCATCGTGCTCCAACGACGACCGCGTCGACCTCCCTGACGCCATGTCGTGGAATGGTAGGGAACTTAACGTCCGCAGACCGGCTCCGGATCGAAAAAAGTGAAAAAGTCTCAAGCGAACTTTTTCCCCCGTCCGATAGGAATAGGTTCGCCCCCCGGGTCACTCCCGCTCGATCTGCTCCGTCCGCCCGGCCAGGAGGTCCGCAACGAGGGCGGTCAGGGAGCTCTTTTCCAGCAGGATGCCGCCGTCAGCGGGACCGCCAGGACCATCCCGATGGGCCCCCAGAGCATCCCCCAGAAAATCAGCGCCAGCAGGACCGTGATGGGGTGGAGCCCGGAGCGGTCGCCCATCATCCGGGGTTCGAGGACATTCCCGATGACGAACTGCACCGTCCCGGGCAGCGCCAGGACCAGCACCACGTCGAGCCACGAGGCGTCGGGCATCACCAGCACCATCGGCAGCGGCAGGAGCGTCGCGAGGATCGAGCCGATCGAGGGAATGAAGTTCAGCAGGAACGACAGCAGACCGAACACCGCCGCCAGGGGCACCCCCAGCGCCCAGAGGATCAGCCAGGTCAGCACCCCGGTGGCCACGGACATCAGCGCCTTGGTCAGCAGGTAGCTGCGCGCCTGGATCTCCACCTGGCGCCAGAACCCGCGGGAGGGCTGCCCCTTCGCCCCGAACAGCAGGAACGCCAGGAACAGCAGCACCAGGACGCCCTGGGAGATGATGTTCGTCACCTCCCGCGCCATACCCCCCAGCAGCGCGGTGAGCGATTCGGTGGACCCGACGAGGATCTCCCGCACGCGGTCCGGGTCCACCTTCAGCGCGCGGGCGACCTGCACCAGCGTCTCGGAGAGCCTGCGCTGGTATTCATCCACGTTCGCCAGGAGCTGGTTGACGCTCACGGAGATCACCAGCGCTACCGCCCCGAGCACCGCGAAGCCGAGAACCAGGCTGATCGCCACCGCCAGCTTCCGGGGGATCCGGAGGCGGTGGACCTGCACATCCACCAGCGGCGTCAGGGCGATCATCAGGAACAGGGAGAGCACGAAGGGCACCAGCACCGGGCGGAGATGGTAAAGCCCCACCGCGACGCCCCCGACGGTCAGCGCCAGCAGGCACGCCGTCTGGATGCGTCGCTCGCGCCGATCCGGGTCGTTGGGAGCCCCTGGGTCCATGACGTTCGGATCATCCACGGAATCCCCCCGCCATGCAAGCGGGTGGAGTGACGAATGCAAATAACGGACGACCGACGGCGGCGGGCAGGGCACGCGGGAGGGTCCCCCGGGCGGCGGCCCCCATCAGGCGTCAGTCATTTCCCCCCATCCCCCTCAATCCGCGCCGGCGAAGCCGAGGTACTCATCCAGCCAGTCGTCGGTCTTGAGGACGGATTTGCGCTGGGCGAGCGCCAGGCGTTCGGCGCGCCGCTGGGCGCGATCGAAAGCGCGCCGCGCCAAGCGGGTGTGCAGTTCGCCCCGGGCGCCGCGCTTCAGCGCGCCGCGCATCCGCCGGGCGTGACGGCGGATCAGCTCGTCGTCGAGGGAGATGAACGCCTGGGCGTGCCCGGGCTCGCCCTGGCGGGCGGAACGCCCGAAAAGCTGCCGGTCGATCCGCCCGGCCTCGTGACGTTCCGTGGCGATCACGTGCAGCCCGCCGCGCTCGGGGAGCCCCTTGCCCAGGCGGATGTTCGTCCCCCGCCCGGCCATGTTCGTGGCGATCGTGATCCGCCCGGCATTGCCCGCCGAGGCGATGATCTGGGCTTCCTCCTCCACCCGCACGGCGTTGAGCACCTGGTGGGGCAGCGACTCGCCGAGCAGCAGCTCGCTGAGCTTTTCGGAGACCTCCACGCTGCGGGTGCCCACGAGCACGGGAAGCCCTTCGTGGTGGATGCGGGCGATCTCCTCGACCACGGCGGCGAACTTCGTCTCCTCGTCGGCGAAGACGCGATCGGGCAGGACCGTCCGCCGGCAGGGGCGGTTGGTGGGGATGCGGACCACCGGGAGGTGGTAGATTTGCCAGAACTCCCCGGTCGCCTCGGCCGCGGTGCCGGTCATCCCGCTGAGGCGTTTGTAGAGGCGGAAGAACCGCTGGAAGCTCACGCGGGCGTAGGTGTCCTTGGGCGGGTTGACCTCCAGGCCGTCCTTGGCCTCGATGGCCTGGTGGAGCCCGTCGGAGAAGCGGCGGCCCTCCATGATGCGGCCGGTGAACTCGTCGACGATCATCACCTTGCCGTCGCGCACG
>CAYTQL010000217.1:0-5464 GCA_964439555.1 uncultured Planctomycetaceae bacterium
AGGACATCGACGCGATCACCGACATGCCCCCGGTGAAGGGCCCGGTCGCCGCGCTGAAGAACCTCGGCGTCCTGGCGTTCGGGCTGGGGTTGGTCGTGGCGGGGTGCAACGTGCTGGTCGGGGCGGTCGGAGAGCTGGCGGTCCGCTACGGGGTGCCGCCGGACGTGCTGGCGGTGACGCTGGTGGCCTTCGGGACCTCGCTCCCGGAGCTGGTGACCGCGATGGCGTCGATCCTCAAGGGCCACGGCGACCTGCTCGTGGGCAACATCATCGGCGCGGATATCCTCAACGTGCTGTTCGTGATCGGCGCCTCGGCGACCGCCGCGAACCTCGCCGTGCCGGTGGAGTTCTACTACCTCCACATTCCGGTGATGCTCGCGGCGCTGATCTGGATGCGGATCGCCATCAAAATCGGCAAGGACAGGTTCCGCCGCTGGCAGGGCATCCCGCTGCTGGCGCTGTTCCTGGGCTACTACGCGATCCTCCTGTCGCTCGTGGCGTCCGGGGCGCTGCGGACGCCGGGGCATTGAGCGGTAAATCTGCCGGCGGAATTAAACCTCCCGCCCTGACAACTGTCCGCAGGAGTGTGGTAGAATTCCCGCACGCGTACGTGAGAGCCCAGGCGGAGCGATAGCATGCAGGAACGGATTCGTGCAACGGCGGTGCTGGCGGCGACGGTCTGTGCGGTCCTCTCAGGGCCCGCCGGCGCCGAGGAGGAGCCCGAGACGGCGACGCTGAGCTACCCCCACGCCGGCGTGAGCCTGACGCTTCCCGAGGGCTTCGAGCTCCAGATGCTCGCCGAGACCTTCGACGTCCTCCGCGCCGTCCGGTACCAGGAGGACGCCGCGGTGCAGGCGCTGACCCTCTCGGCCTACCCGGTCGAGCCGTCCGACACGGCCCGGGCCTTCGCCAACGCGAAGATGGCCGAGCTGAAGCGCAACGTGAACATCCGCCGCCTCCAGGTGCCCAAGGAAACCACCATGCCGGTGGCCGGGGTCAAGGGCGTCGCGCGGCGTCTGAGCTACCTCTTCCGCGGCGAGAAAACCGTCGCGGCGCAGGTCTACTTCACCCGCGACGTCACCAAGGACCTGCGCATCTGCTACCTCCTGTCGGTCGAGAGCGACGAGGCGCACCAGGGCACGATGCTCCGCGTCCTGGCGTCGGCGATCAAGTCGCTCAAGCGCATCGACATGGCCCATCCGATGGCGATCGAACTGCCCGAGGCGTCGCTGACGCTCTCCGACGCCAAGCGCGGGTACGCTGTCGACGTGCCCCGCGGGTGGCACGCCTCCAGCGGTCGGGGCGGGGTGTACCTCTTCCAGACCGACCTGCTCGCCGGCGGCATCCCGAACCCGAACGTCTCGGTGACCGTCGCCGGGACGCTGCCCGAGACCACCGCGGCCGCCTGCGCCGAGAAGCTCATCGCCTACGTCAACAAGACCGCCACCTCGAAGGGCCTCAACGCCAAGGTGCTCTCGAACGAGCCGGCGAAGCTCGCCGGCCGCGAGGGGCGGCAGTTCGTGATGCGCCTCTCCAAGAGCTCCGACGGGAACGGCGAAGGCGCGGAGGTCCACGTGTACCGCATCCTCTGCACGCCGGACCCCGGCGGCGAGGGCGCCCGCAGCATCTCGCTGGCGCTGGTGGCGCAGAACGCCGAGCCGGACGCCGCCGCCGCCAAGCTCGACGCCCTGGCCGAGGGGTTCTCCCTGCTCTCGGACGCCCGGACTCGCCCGAGCACGCAACCGACCCGGCCGGCCGTCGGACCGACCCGGCCCGCCACGAATCCGACCACGTCAACCGCCACGCCCGACTGAATTGGAGGACGCCACGGATGGCTGAGAAACTCGCCGCTGGGACCGTCCTGAACGCCGACTGCATCGAGGCCCTTGAGGAATCGCAGACGGGCTTTGCCGACCTGGTCTTCGCCGACCCGCCGTTCAACATCGGCTACCAGTACGACGTCTACGAGGACCGCCTCGCCTACGAGGAGTACCATGCCTGGACCGAGGCGTGGATGCGCACGTGCGCCCAGAAGGCCCTTAAGCCCACGGGGAGCTTCTGGGTCGCCATCGGGGACGAGTACGCCGCCGAGGTCCGCCTGATCGGTCGGAAACTCGGGCTCACCCTCCGCAACTGGGTGATCTGGCATTACACTTTCGGGCAGAACACCAAGGCCAAGTTCAGCCGCTCGCACGCGCACCTGTTCTACTTCGTCAAGGACCCCGCAGAGTTCACCTTCAACGACGCGGCCGTGCGGGTCTTCTCCGATCGCCAGCGGGTCTATCGCGACCGGCGGGCGAACCCGGCGGGGCGGATTCCCGACGACACGTGGGGCGAGTTTCCGCGGCTCTGCGGGACCTTCGCCGAGCGGGAGGGCTGGCACCCCTGCCAGATGCCCGAGAGCATCCTGGTGCGGATCGTCCGCAGCACGAGCAACCCCGGCGAGGTGGTCTTCGACCCCTTCGGCCGCTCGGGAACCACGCTGGCGGCCGCCAAACGCTCCGGGCGGCGCTACGCCGGGACGGAGCTCTCCCCGGACTATCACGCGAGCATCCTGCAAAGGCTCGAGGGCGTCCGCTCGCTGGAAGAAGCGTCCCGGGACGCCGACCCCTGGCCGGCCGAGATCGTGCAGGAGCTCAAGTGGTGCTACGCCGAGGAGCAGGTCTCGCCTGCGGCGCTGAGCGAGACGCCGCACCTGCTGGAGGCGTTCGCCGGGCACTTCAACGCCCGCCTGGAGATCGCCGGCGCCGGGCGGCGCTACGAGCCGCGCGACCTGCTGGCGATGCTGGCCCGGCTCGGGTGCTGCGCCGAGTTGCCGGTCGTCAAGGAGCATGTACGTTCGGGCTCGGCGCGGACGCGACCGAAGGTGGACGAGGCGAGCCCGCGCCGCAAGCCGACCCGGGCGCCCGCCGGCAACGGACTTTTCGGCTGAAGGCGAGCGGGCGCTCAGCCGCCGCGAAGCAGGGCGGGCAGCTCGCCGACGTTCTCCACGACGGCGTCCGGGGCGAACTCGGCCGCGGGGATCTCCGCCCGCGTGGATTCGCCCGTCAGCGTGAGAACCCCCACGGCCCCGGCGCGTTTGGCCATGGCGACGTCGGTATGCAGGCGGTCGCCGACCATCGCCACCTCCGGGCGCGTGAGCCCGGCGCGGCGGATCACCTCGATCAGCAGGCGGGGTTCGGGCTTGCCGAGCACCGCGTCCGGGGCCCGTCCGGTCGCCACGCGGATCGCCTCGGTGATCGCTCCGCAGTCCACCAGCACGGTCGGCTGGTCGGTCGGGCAGAAGGCGTCGGGGTGCGTCGCGAGGTAGGGCAGGTCCTGCGTGACCAGCCACGCGGCCCGGCAGAGCCGCTCGTAGTTCAGCGTCGTGTCGAAGCCGACGATCACCGCGTCCGGGTCGTCGTCGACGACGGTGAACCCGGCGCCCTCGAAGTCCTCCATCAGCCCCGGCGCACCCAGCACGAAGAGCGTCCGGACCTCCGGCAGCTCGTCGCGGAGGTGCCCGATCGTCGCGAGGGCGGAGGTCATCACCTGCGATTCGTCCGCGGGCAGCCCGAGGGCTTCGAGCTTGGCGAGGTACTCCCGGACGCTGCGGGAGGAGTTGTTCGTCACGAAGGTGTGCCCGATGCCCAGCGATTCGAGGCGGTCGAGGAAGGGGCGGGTCCACTCAAAGAGCGTCCCGCCGGAGTAGAGCGTCCCGTCCATGTCCAGGGCGAGATGGCGGACGCCGCTCAGCGGGGCGTCCGGGCTCACGGGGACGCCTCGTCGGGCTTCTCGGCGTCGGCTCGCCCGGGGTCTGCGGGCTTGCGGCGGTACATGCGGACCGCCCCCGGCAGGGCGCCGCGGAGGTAGTCCAGCAGGCTCCAGAGGGTGATGGCGATCACCCCGGCTGCGACGATCGAGCGCCCCCAGCCGACGATCGCCGGGTCCAGCACGCCGCGAAGGGCGATCAGTCCCACCAAAATCGGCAGCGCCCCGCCCTGGATGACCGCCTTGAGCTTGCCCGAGATGCGGGCGGAGGTCTTGCCCCCCGTGTAGGCGTTCACGACGCGGGTGTAGGAGACGATGATGTCCCGCGCGGTCATCACCAGCGGGACCGCGACGGTAACCCACCCGGCCAGGGCGATCGCGAAGTAGCAGGTCAGGCGCGCGAGGGAGTCGCTCAGCGGGTCGTAGAGCCCCCCGAGCCGACTGGCGGTCCCGAAGCGCCGCGCCGCCCAGCCGTCCAGGGCGTCGGTGGCCTCTTCGACGCCGATCAACACGACCAGCGTCGCCGCCTCGACCGTCGTGAGCAGCTCGTTGGCGGAGAAAAAGTACACGCACGCGGCGAAGGCGGCCGCGAGAAAGAGCCGAAGCGTTGTCAACAGGAAGGCAATCATCGGGGATGTACTCTCAGGGCAGTCGCCTCGTCGTGGCATGACAGAATGCGATCGCCCCGGGTATATTCTGCGCCGACCCGGTCGGATGCAACGCCCGATTGGCAACGCCCGATTGGCGGGATTCGCTGCGGGTGGGGCGTTTCGCACCGAATCGCGCGTTGCCCGCCCCGTTCGGCGGCTAGTTGCCCTCGGCGTCGAGGTCGGTCTCTGAGTCGGCGTCCTTCGACGGCGGGGGCGGGGCGATCTTGTTCCGCTCCATGGGGTGGGCTTTGTCGTAGATCGCCTTGAGCCGCTTGCTGGTCAGGTGGGTGTAGATCTGCGTCGTCGAGAGGCTCTCGTGCCCGAGCATCTCCTGGACGCTGCGCAGGTCGGCCCCGGCGTTGAGCAGGTGGGTCGCGAAGCTGTGTCGCAGCATGTGCGGGCTCACGTGCGTGTGAATCCCCGCGGCGTGGAGGTACTTGTCCAGCATTCGCCGGATGGACCGCGCCGAGAGCCGCCCCCCGGAGCGGTTGATGAACAGAGGCCCGCCGACGCGCCCTTCGCCCTCGCGCCGGCGCAGGGTCAGGTAGTGGTCGATCGCGCGGGTGGCTTTCTCGCCGAGGGGGACCAGCCGTTCCTTCCGCCCCTTCCCGCGGATGCGCAGGACGCCCTGGAGCTCGGCGAGGTCTTCCACGTCCAGGCTCACCAGTTCACTGATCCGCAGCCCGGAGCTGTAGAAGGTCTCCAGGATCGCCTTGTCCCTCGCCCCCAGCAGCGTCGAGGCGTCGGGGGCGTCCAGCAACGCCGAGACCTGCTCGACCGTCAGGCACTTGGGCAGGCGCTTGTCCTGGCGCGGCGTGCGGACGACGCTCACCGGCGAGGCCTCGATCCGCTCCTTGTGGACCAGGTACTTGTAGAAGCTCCGGAGCGTCGCCAGCTTGCGGGCGATGGTGCTCTTGGAGTACCCGCTGTTGCGCATCGCGGCCAGGAAGGCCCGGACTTCGGTTGGGGTGAGGCGGGGGAGGCGTGCGTCGATGCGCCCGACCGGAAGCTCATCGAGTTCGGGAGGTCCCCGATCGCCGGGGGTTCGTCATCGGGCGCGTCGG
>CAYTQL010000218.1:0-1551 GCA_964439555.1 uncultured Planctomycetaceae bacterium
CCGAGGGTCGCGAGCATCACCTGGTTCGTATCGTGGTACCCGCGGCTGAGGGTCCCGATCGCCCAGAGGCTCAGGGGCATGTCCACGAAGACCAGGATTGCGAAGGTCAGCACGATGAGGATCGCGTAGATCGGCTGACGGATGGCCTGGAGGAACGTGTTCTTGGCGATGGACCAGAATCGGATCATGAACTCATGCTCGGCTGGGACCGCGGGACGGGGGCGGCGCTCCCGTCGTCCGGCCTCGGGCGTGGGAAGCGAATTCTAGCGCCCGCACCGGCTCGGTGGCAAGCGCCGCCCCGGCGCCCCGGGAGTACATACGCATGAAAGATCAGCGAAGAGGAAAAAATCTTGCCCTCGCCGGACTCGGGCTCCAGTCGGCCGTGACGCTGGTGACCCTGGCGATGTGGCTGTGGACCGGCTCGCTCGCGGCGATGGGCGCCGTGCTCGCCCTCGCCGGGGGCGTCGCGGCGTGGCTGATGGTGGCGGTGCTGTTCTACGTCCGCCAGCTCGCCGCTATCGAGGCCGAGGAAGCCGAGGAACTCGCCCAGCGCGGCGGCATCTTCGAGGGCCCGGACGCCGAGCAGCGACCGGCCGCGGCGCGGGTGCGGTTCTTCGAGCGGTGGGTGGCGCCGGGCTTCACGCTGCTCTGGGCGCTGCTTTCGGGCGCCCTGGCGGTGCTGCTGATCTTCACCCTCAGCGCCTGGCGGGACGCCTTCGTCACCGCCGAGTTGACCAACACCGCCCAGGGAATGCTCTTTGCGGTGCTTCTGGCGCTGGCGATTTTCCTGTTCAGCAAGTACGCGGTGGGCATGGCCTCGGAGGCTCACTGGCGCCCGCTACGGTCCGCCGGGTCGTACATGCTGCTCTGCGCGGTGCTGCTGGCGGGCGCGGCCGGTTCGCTGCTGGCCGCCAGCCAGGGCTACGCGGGGCTGGACGGGGTTCTCGCGTGGGTCCCCGCGGTGGCGCTGGTGATCCTGACAGTGGAGCTGCTGGGCAATTTCGTCATCGAGCTGTTCCGCCCCCGCCTGCCCGGCGAGGAGCAGCGTCTCCCGTTCGATTCCCGCCTGCTGAACCTCCTCGCCGAGCCCGGGCGCGTGGGGCATTCCATCGCCGATACGCTGAACTATCAGTTCGGCTTCGAGGTCTCCAAGACGTGGTTCTACCGCCTGCTGTCCCGCGCGGCGCTGCCGCTGGTGGTCTTCGCGGCGGCGGTGCTCTGGCTGATGAGTTCGGTGGTCATCGTCCGCCCGGGCGAGCAGTTCGTCCGCTTCCGCTGGGGGCGGACCGTCCCGGGCAACCCGACGATGGGCCCGGGGATGCACCTGAAGATGCCCTGGCCGATCGACACCGTTCAACGGTTCGAGACGGGCAGGATCCACGAGATTCTCCTCGGCGTCGGTGAGCAGCGAACCGCCGAGGAGCGCGAGGGCGATTTCATCAAGGGGCGCGAGGTCCGCGTCTGGACTCGCGAGCACGGCGTCCGCGAGGAGACCGACTTCCTCATCGCCGTCCCGCCGCGGCAGCGGGCCGCGGCCCGCTCGACCGGACC
>CAYTQL010000218.1:1561-5461 GCA_964439555.1 uncultured Planctomycetaceae bacterium
CGCCACGGCCGAGGAAACCAAAAGCCAGCACGCGCCGGTGAACATCATCAAGCTGGTGGTCTCGGTGCGGTATGCCATCGAGGACGTCTACAAGTTCGGCTTCCGCTACACCGACCCGGACCAGCTCCTCCGCTGCGCCGCCTCCCGGGAGATGACCGCCTACTGCGCCAGTGCCACGCTGGACCGCCCGGCGGGGGAGGAAAGCGACCTGAACCGCCCCGAGGCGCTGATGACCTACGGGCGCACCGAGGCGGCCCGCGAGCTGCGCAAGCGTATCCAGGGGGCGGTGGACGAACTGGACCTCGGCGTGGACATCCGCTACGTGGACATCCTCGCGACGCACCCGCCGGCCGAGGCGGCGCCCGCCTACGAGGAGGTGCTCGAAGCCGAACGCCGCAAGGACGAGGCCCGCAACCAGGCCGAGGCGGCGGCGGCGAAGATTCTCATCGGGGCGGCCGGCGACCGGCGCATCGGCTGGGAGCTGGCGCTGGCGATCCGCACGCACAACAACCTTCGCTACCTCAGCGAGCTGCGCGGCGACCGCGAAACGCTGCAACGCAAGCTGCGCCAGTACATCCGCGAGTCGCAGCAGGAAATCGCCGTGCGCCGCGAGGAACTCCATCGCGACCGCAAGCTCGGGCGCATCCGCCCGGACCAGGTCCCGCTCGAGGCGGTGGTCCTCGAACGCTACGACCAACGCCGCAAGCTCCTGGCCGGGCTGCTCGGGAAGCTCCAGACCGGCCAGGAGCTGCAACTCGACGAGCGCATCGCCGAGACCCGCGCCGTGGCCGACGCCCTCTTCGCCCGCGCGGAGGGCAGACCGGCCGCGCTGGTCGCCCAGGCGACCGGAAAACGCTGGAAGATGGAACTGGACGAGCGCGCCCGGGCGGAGAGCTTCCCCGCGAACCTCGCCGCCTACGACGCCGCGCCGGAAATCTACATGCTGGACCGCTGGCTGGAGGTCTGGGACGAGGTCCTGCCCGAAGTCAGCAAGTACATCCTGGCCGTCGACCGCGACAAGGTCGAGCTGTGGATGAACCTGGAGAAGGAATCCGCGGGGCTCGAGGGCGTCTTCGACGCGCCCACGCAACGGTAGCCCCGAGAACGCAGACAGGAATCAATGATGAGACGACACCTGGGAAGCATTCTACTGGCCGTGTTCGTGGTCCTCGTGTTGCTGATCTCCACGGTGACCTACACCGTCGATGAACAGCGCGACGTGGTGATCGTGACCACCTTCGGGCGCGTCACCGACGTGCAGGACCCCCGGGAGGACCCCGACGCCGCCGGGCTGCACCTGAAGCTGCCCTGGCCGATCCAGTCGATCGTCCGCTACGACGCGCGGAACTACGTCTTCGAGGACCCGTACGAACAGGTGGAAACCGCCGATCACAAGCTCATGCTGGTCGCCACCTACGCCACCTGGCGCATCGCGGAGCCCAAGATTTTCATCGAGCGCGTTCCCGGCGGGACCGTCGAGGCCGGACAGGAGCAGATCCGCAAAAAGCTCCGCGACGCGAAGCGCGACGGGATCGGCGCTTACGGGATGGGTAAGCTGATCAACACCCAGCCCGAGGAGATGAAGCTCGAGAAGATCGAGAAGGACATCCTCGCCGAGGTCCGCAACGACCTCCGCGAGGCCTACGGCGTCGAGGTGATTCAGGTCCGCGTCAAGCTCTGGGGCCTGCCCGATTCGGTTACCAGCGCTGTAATCGACATGCAGAAGAAGGACCGCCTCCGCGACGTCGAACGCTATCGCGCCGAGGGCGAAGCCCAGGCGACGGCGATCATCGAGCGGGCGAAGTCCGCGGCCACGCAGATTCTCGCCTTCGCCAACCGCAAGGCCGAGGCGATCCGCAACGAGGGCATCGAGCAGTCCCGCAAGTACTACAAGGAGTTCGCACAGAACCCGAAGCTCTCGCGGTTCCTCCGCTGGCTGGAGACGCTCCGCACGAGCCTCTCGGGCAAGACGGTGCTGGTGATGGACGGGACCGAGCTGCCCGCGCTGAAGCTGCTTCGCGGCGAGGTGGAGCCCGGCGACCTGCCGACCATCATCGCCCCGGAGACGCTCGAACCCGCGGTCAAGGCCCCGACGACCCGCCCGGCCGAAGGCGTCAGCCCCCGGACGGAGGTGGAGTAATGCCTCTCCATCACGGCGACTATCCCGAGCCCCAAGGCGCCGCGGCGCCCGAGCCGAAGGACGCCGCGTCCCGGAGCCTCTCGGACGCCCTGCGGGTGAGCTTCCGCCTGTTGAGCGTGCTGATGATCTTCGTGCTCTTCGGCTGGCTGTACACCGGCGTGGAGTCCGTCCAGCCTCAGGAAGTGGGCGTGGTGAAGGTCTTCGGGAAGGTCACCGACGTCCACCAGCAGGGGCTCGTGCTCACCTGGCCGTACCCGATCGGCGAGATCGTCAAGGTCCGCACCGACCGGCGCCAACTCGTGATCGACGAGTTCTGGATGCACGAGACGCCCGAGGACAAGCTCAAGCCCCTTCACGAGCGCAAGCCCGGCGGTCTGGGGCTCCGCGCGGGGTGGGACGGGGCGCTGCTCACCGGCGACCGCAACCTGCTCCACGTCCGGTTGGTCTGCTACTACACCATCACCGACGCGACGCGCTACCTCGCGACGGTTACCGACCTGGAGGAGACGGTCCGCTCCGCCGTCTGCTCCGGCGCGCTGCGGGCGGCGGGGACCCGCACGGCCGACAGCATCAAGCTTTTCGGCGACCTGGAGCAGACGGGACTTGAGAAGTTCACCGAAGAGGTCCGCCGCTTCGCCCAGGAGCAGGTCAACGCCGTCACCGGCGGGGAGGAGGCGGTGCGCATCGTGGACCTGAGTATCGACAATGCCACCTGGCCGCTGGCGGCGCGGGATGCGTACGTCCTGGCCAGCCGGGCGAACCAGGAGCGGGAGAAGGCCCGCAACGAGGCGATCGCCCAGGCCCAGCGCGAACTGCTGGGCACCGCCGGACGGGCCTACGTCCGCCTGGTCGGACGTCCGTGGGACCCCCGGCAGCACGACGGGCGGGTCGAAGGCGTCGAGGTCAAGGCGAACCTGATCGGGCGTTACAACGCCGCCCGCGAGGCCGGCGACCAGGAACGGGCGCGCGAGCTGCTCGAGCAGATCAACGCCACCCTCGTCGGCGGAACCGCCGGCGGGGAGGTCCGCAAGACCCTCCTGGAGGCCGAGAGCTTCTCCACCGGGCTGATCGAAACCGTCAAGTCGCGGGCGGCGAAGTTCCGGGAGATTCTCGCCGGGTTCGCGGAGGCCCCGGAGTTGATGCTCGCACGTCACTGGGCGGACGTCCGCGACGAGATTCTCGCGACCCCGACGATCGAGAAGGTCTTCGTGTCGCTCTCGGAGAACGGCAAGACCGTCATCCGCCTCTCCCGGGACCCCGAAGTCCAGAAGGCCGCCGAGGAAGCGCGGATGAAGCAGCAAGGAAAGAAAAGACGGTGAAGAGCCGGGCGCCGCGGCCGGGTGCCGTGGCTTGGAGCGCAACCCGAAGGGCGAGCACCAGCCACGCGCTGAGCGCCCGGTGAAACCGCGCCGCGGAAGATACAAGACGCCGAAAACAAGATACGAAGCTCCGCGTGGTCGAGAGCCCTCTTGGCGTTGAGCGCCAACCACGCGCCGAGCTGGTAAACCGACTCACGACACGTCGCTACGGAACCCATGACCGAAACCAACAACAACGTCGTCGCCACGCGGGGGCTCACGAAGATCTTCCGCGACTTCTGGCTGCGGGAGAAGGTCTCCGCGGTGACCGACCTGGACCTGGACATCCTCCCGCGGGAGGTGTTCGGATTGCTCGGGCCCAACGGCTCGGGCAAGTCCACCACGCTGAAGATCGTCCTGGGGCTGATGTTCCCCACCCGCGGGCAGGTCAGCGTCTTCGGC
>CAYTQL010000219.1:0-5424 GCA_964439555.1 uncultured Planctomycetaceae bacterium
CCGGACGCCGGCGGCGCTGAGCAGCAGGATCGCGATGGAGGCGACGGTCCGCATCGCTGGCTCGTCATTGTAGCGAACCGGCGGCAGTCGGCGAAGGCGAGTTCAGCGGTCCCGCTCGAAGGGCCCGAACGCCTTGACCATCTCGCGGACCGGTTCGCTCTCGTCGGCGATGAGTTTCTCGAGGAGTTGTCCGTTCCCGCGGGTCCGGGATGCGCCGATCAGCTCGGCGAAACGCATCCGCACCAGGGCGGACGGATCCTCCATCGCCACCGCGATGAGGTTGAGAATCGCCCCGTCCAGCGGGACGTGCTGAAGGGCGGCGAGCATCTCGGCCCGGACGACGGGGCTCTCGTCCTTGAGCGTCTCGCGGAGCATCGTCAGCAGCACCGGCTTGGCGAGAACGCCCTTGAGCGGGTCGGGCGCCGCGAGGCGGGCCTTCTCGATCCGCCGGACCAGCAACAGCAGGCTGCCCAGTTGCCGCGCCTGGCGCATCCGCGCGGACAGCGTCCCGCGCTTCATGTCCCGGACCATCAGTCCGAGACCCCGGCGGTAGGCGGTCGCCCAGGCGTCGGCGTCGCCGCGGTCGAAGTCGGGGAGCACGTCGTCGCGGACGATCTTGACCTCCGCGACCTCGATCGGCGCGCGCCCGGCGACCTTGCCCTCCCTGAGCACCGGCGAGACCACGCCGCCGACGCTCAGCTCGACCGGGTTCAGCGGGCGTTCGAACAGCGCCTCGCCCAGCTCGGCCACGTCCAGCCGCACCGTCCGGGAGACGCTCTGCCCACCCCGGAGGTGCCGCGGGGAGGGGAAGGTCACCAGCGGAAGGTCCGAGTACTCGCCCTCCTCGCCGCCGAGACCGACCACAAGCGCCATCGTGGGGTTGAGCAGCCCGTTGGGCCCGACGGTCACCGGCATGGGACCGTTATTGCTCAGCTCGGCGGTGATCTCCACGGGCTCGCCGACGGTCGGGGGCGTCTTGGGCGTTCGGAGGGTCACCGAGAGGAACTTCCCCGGCGTCGCCCCGAGTTCGAGGTAGCGCTTGTCGAACGCCGCGAGCAGCGGGCGGACCTCCTTGACGGCCGGGTGCTTCGGCACGGTGACCTTGAGCACCTTGGCCAGGCGCTGCGTCTCGCGCCAGACCTGCCCGGTGCGGGGAACCGTCTCCGCGTCGCGGAGCAGCCTGGCGGCTTGGTCGAGTTGCCGCTGCGCGAGGTAGTACTTCACGAGGAACATGCGGGCGACGGCGTTGTCCTGCCCGAGGGTCTGGAGACGCCGGCGTCCCCGCGTCTGGAGTTCCGGGTCCTCGGAGAGCGCCTCGGCGCCGCCGAGGAGCACCTTCACCAGCGGCGATTCGGCGTTCTCCCGGATCGCCCGTCGGGCGTAGCCCAGCGCCTCCTCCGGGCGGTCGAAGGTCAGCAGGTTCAGCGCCGCCAACTGTATGGCCGCGGTCGTGGAGAACTTCGCCGCCTCCTCGGCGCCCTTCATGCGCTCCTCGAGCTGTCCCAGAAGCTGCCTGGCGATTTTCTCGCGCCCGGCGGCGCGGTTGGCCTGGATCAGCAGCGAGACCATGTTCGGGCTCATCTGCTCCGGGGCGTAATCGCTGGCCAGCGAGATCACCTGCTCGGGCTGTCCCGCCGCCAACAGGGCGTCGAGGTACGGCTGGAGCAGTTGCGGGCTGTCCGCGAGCTTCTCGCCGACCAGCGCGCGGACGTGGCGGTGGAAGACCAGCGCCGTCTCGTGCATCCCGATGCGGTCGAACACGGTGCCCAGGCTCCCGGCCGCCTGCACGTCGGCGGGGTTGACCTTCAGCAGCGCCAGGAGCGTCGCGACGCGTTCGGAGGTGTCGGCCTTTTCGCCGAGCAGCATGACGCGGCGCATCCGCGCTGCGGCGTTGCGGTCGTCGAGCTTCAGCGCCTCGTCCAGTTCCGCGAGGGCGGCTTGGTTCTCGCCCTGCCCGGCGAGTAGTTCGGCCCGGCGGACGCGCAGCTCGGCGCGGAGAGGCTTGGGGAGCTTCCCGTCGGCCGCGAGCGTCCCGAGCAGTCCCAGGCGCTGTTCGACGGTCTCGCCGTTGGTGGACAGGCGGAATCCGACCCAGCGGAGCCACTGCATCCAGTCGTCCGGTTCGAGCTTGAGACAGGTGCGCGTGTGCTCGGCGGCGGCATCCACGTCGCCCATCGACTCGGCGATGAAGGAGCGCAGGCGGTTGACCTTCAGGTCGTGAGGGGTAAGGCGGTGGGCGAAGCGGGAGAGGACCACGAGGCGTCCGGCGCGTCCCGGGGCGCGCCGGTCGCCGTGGATCAGGTCCAGCGCGTCGCGGCGGAGGGATCGCCCGGCGAGGTCGTCGGCGACCGGCGGGGTGAGAGGGAAGGTAGTCTGGGCGCCCGCCGCAGCGGCGAGCAGGCAGACGGTCAGGCTCACTGGGACGCTTCGCATGGCGCTCCCCTTCCGCCGGGCTTCTCCCCGGCCGAATGCCGCGCGAGCCGCGGCGCCGGCTTGCATTCAAGCGGCGCTCGCGGCTCGTGCGTGGTTCTCATCGTTCACCGTCGTCGCCGATCGGCGACGGGCTGCGTTACTGGCGGTTCGTGCGTCGCGGCTGGGGCTGCATGGGCTGGAGGGTAATTGTCCGGCCCTGGTTGCCGCGGCGAATCTGCACCACCAGCGGGGCCTTGTCCTTCTGGGCCTTGTCGGTGACGTTCTTGAAGAACTCGACGGTCTTGACCGCCTGGTCGTTGACCTCGGTGATCACGTCGCCGGCCTGGACGCCCTGCTGGGCGGCGCTGGAGCCCCGGAGCACGCCGAGGACCACCAACCCGGAGACCGCCGCGGTGGGCGAATCGTCGAGGTACTGATCGAGCATGACCTTCTCGCGGACGAGCAGCCCGTAGGCCGGGGCGAAGGTCCGCGGGGCCTGGTTGGGCAGCGTCGGCATCTCCGCGAGCTCGACCTCGACCTGCTTGGTCTTCTGCCCGCTGAGCACCGTCAGGGCGACCTTCGCGCCGGGCTTCTTGCTCATCAGGCGGCGGACGAAAGCCTGAACGGTCATATTCGGGGTCTCGAGCTCTTCGAGGCCCTTCCCGTCGAGGGCGACGATGATGTCGCGGTCCTTGAGCCCCGCCTTGTCGGCGGGCTGACCCTCGATGACCTGATCGATCATCACGCCGGGCTTGTCGAGCTTGAGAATCTCGGCGAAGTCCTCGGTGACCGACTCGAAGCGGTTGACGCCGATCCACGGCAGCTTGGTGACCTTGCCGGTGCTGGGGATGTTCTGGAGGACGGCGACGAACTCGTCGACGGGCATGAAGAACGACGTCTGCGAGAGCCCGCGGATGTTCATCGCCTGGGCGCCCTGGCGTCCCATGATCTGGTAGTTCTGGAAGAGCTGCTTACCCACCAGCCCGATCGCCTTGCCCTGGGCGTTGAACACGGGCGAGGCCGGTCCGGTGAGGCTGCCGCCGGTGACGTAGGCGAGCTGCTCGGGCACGCGCATCGTCGTCGAGACGTACCCGGCGCCGAGGTACGGCTGACCCCGCAGGAGCCCGATGGACCCGACCGCCTGGCCGATCTTCAGGTCGGCGGCCTTGACGAACTTGACCACCTGCCACTCGTGCGGCTCGGTCGCCTTGACGAAGCCCAGCCCGGCCAGCGCGTCGATGCCCAGCAGCTCGGCCTTGATGGCGGTCGCGTCCTCGCCGGGGGGCGTGAGCTCAAGGTCCTTGATCATGTCGGTGTTGATGCGGGCATCGATCGAGAGGGTCATGAACACCCCCGTCTTGTCGATGCAGACCGCCTGTCCGCCGAAGGTACGGGACCCCGCCTGGTTCTCGACCGTGAACTGCAGCGTCGCCAGCGCGCCGGCAGCCTTGGAGTGGATGCTCGAGAGCATCTTGGAGGTGTCCGTCTGTCCCAGGACCGGCGCCCCGAGCATGCAGAGGACCATCGCGGCAAGTACGACCTTCTTCATAATAGCTCCTTTGCCCGTCACGGGGCGCTGTGAAGAAATACCCTGTTCAACATGCGGGTCCGTGACATGAGTTTCCGACCCGACGTGACGACGCGGGGCGAGGGGAAGCGAGCTCAGACCCCGCAGCACCAGCCATGTTACAGTACCTATCGTCGCAATCGCCAGCGAAGTGTACCGCTTGTGCGGCAAAAATGCATTCGCCGGCGCGGGCCCTGCGGCCGGGAAGCCGAGCATCCGCTTTACCTCGTACGCCCGGCCGGACGGGAAGTTCGCGACTCTTGCCCGCTTTTCCCGAAATGCGCGGCGTCTCCCGCAGCGCCGCGTCCTGCGCCCCGTCGCTCAGAGCTGGCGGTCCGGGCGATTGTTGCCGTCCACCAGCACCACCGCCGGGTCGATCGAACGCGCCTCCCCGGGCTCGGCGTACGCAAAGGCCATGATGATCACCAAGTCGCCCTCGTTGACCAGCCGGGCCGCCGCGCCGTTGATGCAGATCACGCCGCTGCCGCGCTGCCCTTCCATCACGTAGGTCTCAAAACGCGCCCCGTCGGCCAAATCGGCCACCAAAACGCACTCGCCGGGGAGGATGCCCGAGGCGTCGAGCAGGTCGGCGTCGATGGTGATCGACCCGACGTAGTCGACGCGGCATTCGGTGATCGTCGCCCGATGGATTTTCGCTCGCAGTTGTTTGATCAGCACAGGTGGGGCCTTCAGCTATCGGCGTTCGGAGGCGGCGCAGCACCGCAACGCGCCATCCTAGCGGTTCGGGCCCGGCGGGTCCACTCGCAAGGAGTCGATCAGCCTTGCCCGGCCGAGGTGAACCGCCAGGGCGAGCAGCACCGGTCGGTCGCAGCGGTCCACCCGCTGGAGGGTCTCGGCGTCGACGACCTCGGCGTAGTCGATCCGCCCGTCGGGGGCCCGGGCGTGGACGTGCTCGCGAAGCAGTTCCGTCACCGTCTCGGGCGAGGCGTCGCCTTCGAGCACCGCCTCGCGCCCGCGCTGGAGGGCCTCGTACAGCGCGGGCGCCTGGGCGCGTTCAACGGAGCTGAGGTAGGCGTTCCGGCTGCTCATCGCCAGCCCGTCCGGCTCGCGGACCGTCGGGCAGAGCACCAGCTCGACAGGGAGGTTCAGGTCCTCGATCATCCGACGGAGGACGGTCGCCTGCTGGTAGTCCTTGGCGCCGAAGTACGCCCGGTCTGGCTGGACGATGTTCAGCAGCTTGCTCACCACGGTGCAGACGCCCTCGAAGTGCCCCGGGCGGGACGCGCCGCAGAGGGCGGCGGTCATCTCGCGGACGCGGACCTCCGTGAGCGGCGGCTTCGGGTACATCGTTTCGGCGTCGGGGGCGAAGACGAGGTCCGCGCCCTCGTCCTTGCAGGCGGCGAGGTCCTCCGTCTCCGAGCGGGGATAGGCGTCGAGGTCCTCCCCGGCCGCGAACTGCGTGGGGTTCAGAAACAGGCTCACCG
>CAYTQL010000220.1:0-312 GCA_964439555.1 uncultured Planctomycetaceae bacterium
GCCCCGCCGTAGGTGAAGCTCCGCTCGGCGAGGACGCCCGAGCCACCCTTGCGCAGCAGGGAGATTCGGAACTCGTTGCGCTCCGCCTGGGGGGGCAGATCGACGACCGCGAGCATGCTGCCCTCGCCGGTGCGGAAATCGTCGGTGAAGTCGCGCTTCCCGTCGCGCCGGCGGGCGGTCCGCAGCGCCTTGTCGGGGTTCACCTCCAGCGTCACCTCGTGGACGGAGGTCCGCCGGGCGATCTTCCGGGCGAGCACCTCGGCCGCCTGCATGAGCACCTCATCGTCGGTGGGCAGCGGTCGGCGGGTGGAG